>NZ_JMPL01000006.1 GCF_000735365.1 Kluyvera ascorbata ATCC 33433
GCTGGCCTACGTGGGCGACGTTGTGGGTACCGGTTCTTCCCGTAAATCAGCGACCAACTCCGTGCTGTGGTTCATGGGTGACGATATCCCTCATGTACCGAACAAACGCGGCGGCGGCCTGTGCCTTGGCGGCAAAATTGCACCTATCTTCTTCAACACCATGGAAGATGCGGGCGCACTGCCAATTGAAGTCGATGTTTCCAACCTGAACATGGGCGACGTCATTGACGTGTACCCGTTCAAAGGCGAAGTGCGTAACCACGAAACCGGCGAACTGCTGGCAACCTTCGAGCTGAAAACCGACGTACTGATCGACGAAGTACGTGCCGGTGGCCGTATCCCGCTGATCATCGGCCGTGGCCTGACCACCAAAGCGCGTGAAGCGCTGGGCCTGCCGCACAGCGATGTATTCCGTCAGGCGAAAGACGTGGCGGAAAGCAGCCGCGGCTTCTCTCTGGCGCAGAAAATGGTTGGCCGCGCCTGTGGCGTGAAAGGTATTCGTCCGGGCGCGTACTGCGAACCGAAGATGACCTCCGTCGGTTCTCAGGATACCACCGGCCCAATGACCCGCGACGAACTGAAAGACCTGGCGTGCCTGGGCTTCTCTTCTGACCTGGTGATGCAGTCCTTCTGTCACACTGCCGCCTATCCTAAGCCGGTTGACGTGACCACGCACCACACGCTGCCAGACTTCATCATGAACCGTGGCGGTGTCTCCCTGCGTCCGGGCGACGGCGTTATCCACTCCTGGCTGAACCGTATGCTGCTGCCAGATACCGTGGGTACCGGCGGTGACTCTCATACCCGTTTCCCAATCGGTATCTCCTTCCCGGCGGGCTCTGGTCTGGTGGCGTTTGCTGCGGCGACCGGCGTGATGCCGCTGGATATGCCGGAATCTGTACTGGTGCGCTTTAAAGGCAAAATGCAGCCGGGTATCACACTGCGTGACCTGGTTCATGCGATTCCGCTGTATGCGATTCGCCAGGGCCTGCTGACCGTTGAGAAGAAAGGTAAGAAAAACATCTTCTCTGGCCGCATTCTGGAAATCGAAGGTCTGCCGGATCTGAAAGTTGAGCAGGCGTTTGAGCTGACCGATGCTTCCGCAGAGCGTTCTGCTGCGGGCTGTACCATCAAGTTGAACAAAGAGCCAATCGTTGAGTACCTGACCTCCAACATCGTTCTGCTGAAGTGGATGATCGCGGAAGGCTACGGCGACCGTCGTACGCTGGAACGTCGTGTTCAGGGTATGGAGAAATGGCTGGCGAACCCTGAACTGCTGGAAGCTGACGCTGATGCAGAGTACGCAGCGGTGATCGACATCGATCTGGCTGACATTAAAGAGCCAATCCTGTGTGCGCCAAACGATCCGGACGACGCGCGTCTGCTGTCTGACGTACAGGGCGAGAAGATTGACGAAGTGTTCATTGGCTCCTGCATGACCAACATCGGCCACTTCCGTGCTGCCGGTAAGCTGCTGGATAACCATAAAGGCCAGCTGCCGACCCGCCTGTGGGTGGCTCCGCCAACCCGTATGGACGCAGCTCAGCTGACCGAAGAAGGTTACTACAGCGTGTTCGGTAAGAGCGGTGCGCGTATCGAGATCCCTGGCTGCTCACTGTGTATGGGTAACCAGGCGCGCGTAGCCGACGGTGCGACGGTCGTTTCGACCTCTACCCGTAACTTCCCGAACCGTTTAGGTACCGGTGCGAACGTCTTCCTGGCCTCTGCGGAGCTGGCGGCCGTTTCGGCGCTGATCGGCAAGCTGCCAACCCCGGAAGAGTACCAGACCTTCGTGGCTCAGGTTGATAAGACGGCGGTAGATACCTACCGTTACCTGAACTTCGACCAGCTCTCTCAGTACACTGAGAAAGCCGACGGCGTTATCTTCCAGACCGCAGTATAAGAACGTAGACCGGACGAGATGCGTTAGCATCGACTCCGGGAAATTCCCGGCGGCGCTACGCTTGGCCGGGCTACCAGTAAAGGCGAGAGTGTGAACTCTCGCTTTTTTTATTTCTGTTTTAACCGCACCAAATGTCTATTACTGCGTTTTACCATTTCCTTAACATCTCTTTACCGCGCGGCAAACTTAATGATTCCATAAAATCACCTCGGCATCGGGTCCGAAGGAGCGTTTGCTATGTCCGTTATCCCCCCTTCAGCGTTGGTTAAACTGCGTCCACAGCTGACGTTGTATGGAGCGCGTCAGATTCTTGAACACGCTCAGACTCAGGCGGCAGCCAGAGCGCGTGCGGTGAGCATTGCCGTTGTTGATATTCACGGTGCGCTTATTGCATTCGCCCGTGACGACGACGCCTCAGGCGTTACCATCAATACCGCCATCGAAAAGGCCCGCACGGCGGCGCTATTACGCGAGTCATCGAAGGTTTTCGAATCGTTTATCAATGGTGGTTTACCGAGCTTTCTTTCCACGCCGGACGTGACCCCTTTACAGGGCGGTGTACCGGTGGTTGTTGACGGACTGATCGTTGGCGCGGTAGGTGTGAGCGGTGCTAGCGGTGATGAAGATGCGGAACTGGCAACCTCAGCGGCGATGCTATTTTCCAGAGATAAAGGAGCAGGTGATGGCAGCACTACAGACTAAAACCGTTGTCATTATTGGCGGCAGCTCGGGGATTGGCTTTCGTGTGGCACAGCTTGCGGCACAGGAGGGGGCGAATCTGATTATCGTCGGCCGCAACCGAGAACGCCTGACGGCAGCGAGGTCAGAACTGTCACAGATGGGCGTCGCCGTCATGACGCATGAAGCCGATGTGCATAACGCCGACGCGCTGGAGGCATTATTTGCGGCACTACCGCCGTTTAACCATCTGGTATCGATGGTCGGTGACGTGATGGGCGGTGGTTTCCTGAATGCGCCAATGGCGACCATTCGTCACGTGATGGAATCAAAGTTCTTTACCAACGTCAGAATCGGCCAATTGGCGGCCACTAAGCTGCTGCCCGGCGGTTGCCTGATTTATACCTCCGGCACCGGTGGACGAGCGCAGGATGCCTGTGCAAGCTATGTCGGCAACCTGGGTATTAACGCGCTGGTGGAAGGTCTGGCAGTTGAGATGGCGCCCAATGTCCGCGTCAATGCCGTCTCGCCAACCTGGACGGTGACGCCATTCTGGCGCGATATGCCAGCTGAACAGCTGGAGGCGACCAGACAGCGTTTTGCCGAGTCTATTCCGCTTGGGCGCACGGCCACGATTGACGAACTGGCGCAGGCCTACCTCTTCCTATTGCAAAATAACTTTATCACCGGACAGCATATCGCCATTGATGGCGGAATAATGCTCTGAAGCTGATGATAATGCGCTCGGTCAGGCGGTGAGCGCATTTTTATTTGCGCGACTATACCCGGCACGCTTTTTTTATTGCTCGCTGCTGCGATAATTACCTATAGGTACAATGCAGCGGTGACGCATTGCCTTTGTAGAGGAACAAATTATGGATTATGAATTTCTGCGTGACGTTACCGGAGGGGTAAAAGTACGTATGTCGATGGGCCACGAAGTGGTCGGTCACTGGTTTAATGAAGAGGTCAAAGACAACCTCACGCTACTGGACGAAGTGGAACAGGCTGCACGTACCGTCAAAGGCAGCGAACGCTCATGGCAGCGCGCGGGGCATGAATATACCCTGTGGTTGGACGGCGAAGAAGTGATGGTTCGCGCCAATCAGCTGGAGATTTCCGGCGATGAGATGGAAGAGGGGATGAGCTACTACGATGAAGAGAGCTTGTCACTGTGCGGCGTTGAGGACTTTTTACAGGTCGTTGCCGCCTATCGCGAGTTTATCAAGCAGCGCTAACGGATGCGGAGCCTGTGGGCTCCGCGACGCGCATTATTTCACGTAGGCCAGCAGGCTCAGAGAGTCGCGAGCCAGTGCTTTGCACTTCTTCGAGGTAGGAATGCCGATGCCGCTGAGATCGCGGTAGCTGTCTTCACCCAGCGCCTTCATATTAAAGGTATCGTAGTTGCTGAGATCCCACTGATTTTGTTGGGCAAAAAAGACCAATGCGCGACGAATTTGCGTGTTCGGTAGATTCTGGTAACCACAGTCGTTTTTCAGGAAGACAAATACCGCCGTGAGATCGGCCATATCTTCTGCTTCAGACTCGCTTAAAGCATAACTGGAACTGGACATCGCCAGCAGCGATCCAAGCAGTACCGTTCGGAAAAACGTCTTCATTTCTTCTACCTTACATCGTCGATATTCAACGTTAACATACTTCCAGAAGCGGCGGGAGGCTTTCTTAAAGCTTTCTGCTTGACCTTCCCGCAGGGGTAGGGTTTAAGCTCAATTAATCACCAGAAGCCGAAAAGGATGTAACGATGCATCGTCGTGATTTTATCAAACTCAGCGCCGCTATCGGCGTTGCCAGCGCCTTGCCTCTGTGGAGCCGTGCGGTATTCGCCGCCGAGCGCACCATGCTTCCCATTCCTCCCCTGCTTGCCGCCGATGCGAATAATCAGATCTTGCTGACCGTTCAGGCCGGAAAGACGCAATTTGCGGGAAAAACCGCGACAACCTGGGGCTACAACGGCAGCCTGTTAGGGCCGGCTATTCAGCTGCAACAGGGTAAACCCATTACGGTGAAAATTAACAACACCCTGCCGGAAGAGACCACCGTGCACTGGCACGGACTGGAAGTGCCGGGTGAGGTAGACGGTGGTCCTCAAGGGGTTATCCAACCTGGCGGCAGCCGAACCGTCACGTTTACGCCAACCCAGCGCGCGGCAACCTGCTGGTTCCACCCGCATCAGCACGGCAAAACCGGGCATCAGGTGGCGATGGGGCTGGCGGGCCTTGTGCTCATCGAAGATGTAGATAGCCAGAAACTGATGCTGCCTAAACAGTGGGGTATCGACGATGTGCCGGTGATTATGCAGGACAAAAAATTTACCGCCGCCGGTGAGATTGACTATCAGCTGGACGTAATGAGCGCCGCGGTGGGCTGGTTTGGCGATACGCTGCTGACCAACGGCGTGACCTACCCGCAGCATACGCCGCCACGGGGCTGGCTGCGCCTGCGTTTGCTGAACGGCTGTAATGCACGCTCACTGACCATTGCGACCAGCGATAAGCGCCCGATGTATGTGGTTGCCAGCGATGGCGGACTGCTGGCTGAGCCGGTGAAAGTCAGTGAGCTGCCGATGCTGATGGGCGAGCGTTTTGAAGTGCTGGTGGATGCCCGCGATGGCAAACCGTTCGATATCCTGACCCTTCCTGTGACGCAGATGGGCATGGCCGTCGCGCCGTTCGATAAGGCGGTGCCGGTCCTGCACGTTCAGCCTATCGGCATTCCGGGATCAGCAACGCTGCCGGATACACTCGTAGACATGCCTGCACTGCCGTCGCTGGATGGGCTGACTGAACGCAAGCTCCAGCTCTCAATGGACCCGATGCTCGACATGATGGGCATGCAGGCGCTGATGCAGAAGTACGGAAATCAGGCGATGGGCGGCATGGATCACGGCGGCATGATGGGCCACGGTGGGATGAAAATGGACCACGGCGGAATGGGTAATATGCACCACGGCGACGGTGGGTTCGACTTCCACAACGCGAACCGTATCAACGGCAAAGCGTTTGATATGAAAGTGCCGATGTTTGCTGCGGCTAAAGGGCAGTATGAGCGTTGGGTGATTTCCGGCGAGGGCGACATGATGCTGCACCCGTTCCATATTCATGGCACCCAGTTCCGCATCCTGCGCGAGAACGGTCAGCCACCGGCGGCGCATCGCGCAGGCTGGAAAGACACCGTTCGTGTTGAGGGCGGTGTCAGCGAGGTACTGGTGAAGTTTGACCACAGCGCACCGAAAGAGCAGGCCTATATGGCGCACTGCCACCTGCTGGAGCATGAAGATACCGGCATGATGCTCGGCTTTACCGTTTAACGTGCCACCGGATAGCGGTCCCGCTATCCGGTAACCCTCTGGGGTAGATACAGATTTCAGCCATATCATTCAGCGAACTTCTCGCTATACTCCGGTGGTTAACGATTAATCACGAGGTAAGAATGGCTATCTTTGGTAAGGCTCTGGCAGCCTCTTTTGTCATGCTGGTGGCGGTATCGGCGCACGCTGACATGAAGATGGAACGCAAAGACATCCCTGAATTAAAGCTGAGCATCGAGATCCCGCAGACGCTCACACCAATGCCTGATGACATGGCGAAAATCAAATACCCTTCTGAAAACCGCCCGCAGGTGATCTATGGTGATGAACGCGGTAAAGCGTCTTTAGGCCTTAGTAACGGTCGCCATGCGCTGCCCGCAGACAAGCTCGACGTGGCAAAGGATGCGACGCTGAACATGCTGAAAAACTTCAAACCGCAGGCGGAATCCGTGACGGTGGATGGGCATAAGGCGTGGTTGATTACCTTCCGCTCTCAGGCGGCGGATACTGATATCCTGAATATGCTGCTGGTGACGTCAGAAAACGATAAAGCCGTGCAGGCCGCGTTTAACATGACAAAAGATTTGGAAGGGCAATATAAGGATGTGGCCAGGGCTTCACTGCTGTCGATTAAGTTTGATAAGTAAATCGGCCGGGCCACAATATTCGTAGCCCGGGCGAGGCGTATACGCCGACCCCGGGGTCGGCGCTAACGCTTACTTCGCGTCGTCAGGTAACGCATAGGCGACGATATAATCACCCATCTTCGTACCAAACGAACCGTGACCACCTGCGGAAATGACCACGTACTGCTTGCCATTCACCTCATAGGTCATCGGCGTTGCCTGACCGCCTGCTGGCAGACGGCCCTGCCACAGTTTCTCACCGTTGCTCATGTTGTATGCGCGCAGGTAGTTATCGGCGGTTGCCGCGATAAACAGCACGTTACCCGCCGTGGAGATTGGGCCACCCAGCATCGGCATACCCATGTTGAACGGCAGCGGAACCGGCATTGGGAACGGCAGGCTATCCTGCGGCGTACCCAGACGTTTTTTCCATACCACTTCGTTGGTTTTCAGATCCAGCGCGGAGATATAACCCCAGGCTGGCTGTTTGCATGGCAGACCAAACGGTGACAGGAACGCGTTCAGCGTTACGCCAAACGGCACGCCGTACTGCGGCTGAATGCCGGACTCGGTACCGCTGGACTTCGCGTCTTTCGGTGGCTCCATTGGGTTGCCTGGTCCGCGCGGAATCAGCTTCGATACAAACGGCAGCGCCATTGGGTTAGCAATCGCCACCTGACGGTTAGGGTCGACGGAGATACCGCCCCACTCGAACATCCCCAGGTTACCCGGGAACACCAGCGTGCCCTGCTCGGACGGCGGGGTGAAAATGCCGTCATAGCGCAGTTTGTGGAACATCACGCGGCACACCAGCTGGTCGAACATGGTGGCGCCCCACATATCCGCACCGGTCAGATCTTTCTTCGGACGGAAGCTCAGATCGGAGAACGGCTGGGTTTTGGTGACGTAGTCGCCTTTGGCCGCGCCCTGTGGAACCGGTTTTTCCGGTGCCGGAACGACCAGCTCGCCGTTACGGCGGTCGAGCACGAAGATGTTACCGGTTTTCGCTGGCGCGTAGATAACCGGCACCGTTTTACCGTCAACGGAGATGTCAGCCAGCGTCGGCTGGGACGGCATATCCATATCCCACAGATCGTGGTGAACGGTCTGGTAGCTCCAGGCAAGCTTACCGGTGGTCGCATTCAGCGCCACAATCGAGCTCGCATAGCGTTCCTGCTCTGGCGTACGGTTGCCACCCCAGATATCTGGCGTGGTGACGCCCATTGGCAGATACACCAGATCCAGCTTCGCATCATAGGCTGCTGGAGCCCAGGAGTTCGGCGAGTTGAAGGTGTAGTGCTGGCCTTCGCCTGGAATCGCATTCGGGTCTTTCGCGCCCGGGTCAAAGGCCCACAGCAGTTTGCCGCTGTTAACGTCAAAGCCGCGGATAACGCCAGATGGCTCACGGGTGGAGAAGTTATCGGTGACCGCGCCTGCAATCACGATAACTTTATCGGTGATAATCGGTGGTGAAGTAGGTTCGTACATACCCGGAGTGGTGACCGGCATGTCGGTTTGGAGGTTGAGAATGCCTTTGTTGGCAAAGCTTTCACACAGCTTACCGGTGTCGGCGTTGAGGGCAAAGATACGGCCATCGTTCACCGGCAGGATAATACGGCGCGGACAGTCGGCAACCACGTCAGGGGATGCGTTCGCAGCGGTCGCTTCATGGTAAGACACGCCACGGCAGGTCACGTGCTGGAAGCTTGGGTCGGTGCCGAGCTGCGGGTCAAAGTGCCATTTCTCTTTACCGGTTGCCGCGTCCAGGGCAAACACGCGCTGGTGGGCGGTGCAGAGGTAGAGCATATTGCCAATCTTGATAGGGGTGACTTCGTTAGTGATTTCACCCGGATCGTTTGGCTGCTTCAGGTCGCCGGTACGGAACACCCAGGCTTCCTTCAGATTATGCACGTTATCGGCGTTAATCTGCTTCAGCGGCGAGAAGCGCTGACCTTCCTGGTTGCGGCCATAGGCCGGCCAGTCTTGATCGGCAACCTGAGAGATTGGCTCTGCAGGCGTCGCATCTGCGCTCAGCGTGCCGTTCACTTCCTGCGGGTCATGGAAACCAGCCCAGGTCAGGATACCGGCGCTGATAACCAGCGCGACGACCAGCGCCGCGACGGCTCCGCTCGACGGTACCACCAGACGGCGCCAGACGAATGGCAAAATCAGCCAGACGCCGAAGATAACCAGTACGTCGCTACGCGGCGTAAGCGCCCAGAAGTCGAAGCCGACTTCCCACACGCCCCACACCATGGTTGCCAGCAGCAGTACGGCGTAAAGCCACAGCGCTGAACGCTTAGCGCGCCAAAGCTGTGCGGTAATGCCCAGCATCACCAGACCCGCGATAGGGTAATACCAGGAACCCCCAATCGCGACCAGCCATATGCCGCCAATCAATAGATATAAGCCGCAGAACGCCGCGAAGAGGGCAGTTAGCCTCCCGAGAAGTCCTGGACGTTGATGATTTGTTTCAGCCATAGAAGAGTGTCCATTTGTTTGTTAATTATTGCTTTCATTTCATTATAGGATTTAACAAGTGTGATCGAAATCACAAATTGAGCTTTATTATCGAATTAGCCGCATGAATCGTTTTGCTGGTATACTTTCTCGCTTGCTGATCAACCTCGTGACTCTGGGTTAACGGGTTGAGTGATTTACATTTAAAATCATGTGGTTAGTTAAATGAAACATACTGTTGAAGTGATGATCCCGGAAGCGGAGATCAAGGCGCGTATCGCTGAACTGGGTCGTCTGATTAACGAGCGTTATAAAGACAGCGGCAGCGAAATGGTGTTAGTCGGTCTGCTGCGCGGCTCGTTCATGTTCATGGCTGACCTGTGCCGTGAAGTACAGGTTCCGCACGAAGTCGATTTTATGACGGCATCCAGCTATGGCAGCGGTATGTCCACCACCCGCGACGTGAAAATCCTCAAAGATCTCGACGAAGATATTCGCGGTAAAGACGTGCTGATCGTCGAAGACATTATCGACTCCGGGAACACCCTGTCGAAAGTGCGTGAGATCCTGAGCCTGCGCGAGCCGAAGTCGCTGGCGATTTGTACGCTGCTGGATAAACCAACCCGTCGTGAAGTTGAAGTGCCGGTTGAGTTTGTCGGCTTCTCTATTCCGGACGAATTCGTCGTGGGTTACGGGATTGATTACGCTCAGCGTTATCGCCACCTGCCATACGTTGGCAAAGTGGTGCTGTTAGACGAGTAAGTTTGCAGGTAGCCCGGACGAGGCGGAACGCCGACTCCGGGACACACCCGGCTTCACTGCGTTCGGCCGGGCGACAAGGGATGATTTCCCTTATTTATGATTGATATGTTTTAACTTGAGGTTGGAAATCCCGTGGCGGTAACGCTGCTCGAGGGTTTCGCGGCTCGTGGCGGTCACATCAAGGTCGCGCAGCAGGCCGTCGTGAATACCGTACGCCCAACCGTGAATCGTCACCTTCTGCCCACGTTTCCATGCTGATTGCATAATCGTCGAATGGCCCAGGTTATACACTTGCTCCATGACGTTCAGCTCGCATAGCGTATCCATGCGGCGCTCCGGCGGCATCTCGCCCAGCAATGAACTATGTTTGAACCAGATATCGCGAATGTGCAGCAGCCAGTTGTCGATTAAGCCCAGTTCCGGATTTTCCACCGCCGCCTGTACGCCGCCGCAGCCGTAGTGGCCACAGATAATAATGTGTTCAACTTCCAGAACATCAACGGCATACTGCACCACGGAAAGGCAGTTAAGATCGGTGTGGATAACCAGGTTTGCGACGTTACGGTGGACGAACAGTTCGCCAGGCTCAAGCCCGGTCAGGCGCTCGGCGGGGACGCGGCTGTCAGAACATCCAATCCATAAAAAACGAGGTTTTTGCGCTTGCGACAGCGTCGCAAAAAAGCCGGGATCCTCTTCTCTCAGCATCTTTGACCATAGTGCATTGTTGCTGATGAGTGTATCTATGTCGTTCATGGAAGCGGTAACCCAGTAATTTTCGTTGGGTTAATATAGGGCAACTCCTGATTTATTAAAACCAAATACTCGTCGTACTTTACATTGCAACGGCGTTGGCTATCCTCGCTCACCCCTGTCACGTACGGGCGTACGCTCCAGGGGATTCGCTGCGTCGCCGCCTTGTTGCAACGTAAATTACCTAGAGTAAATATCAAGTATCAGAATGTAAGGTAAGCGAAAATCTATGACCATTGCACTGGAATTAGAGCAACTGACAAAGACCTATCCTGGCGGCGTACAGGCGCTGCGTGGGATCGATCTTAAAGTCGAAGCCGGTGATTTCTACGCGCTTCTGGGGCCGAACGGCGCGGGTAAATCGACCACCATCGGGATTATCAGCTCGCTGGTGAACAAAACCTCGGGACGCGTGAGCGTATTTGGTTATGACCTGCAAAAAGATGTGGTCAACGCCAAACGTCAGCTTGGGCTGGTGCCGCAGGAGTTCAACTTCAACCCGTTTGAAACCGTGCAGCAAATCGTGGTGAACCAGGCGGGCTACTACGGCGTTGAGCATAAAGAAGCGGTCATTCGCAGTGAAAAATATCTTAAGCAGCTCGATCTGTGGGAAAAACGCAACGAACGTGCGCGGATGCTCTCCGGCGGGATGAAGCGTCGTCTGATGATTGCGCGTGCGCTGATGCATGAACCAAAGCTGTTGATTCTCGACGAACCTACCGCGGGCGTTGATATTGAACTGCGTCGCTCCATGTGGGGATTCCTCAAGGATCTCAACGACAAAGGCACCACCATCATTCTGACCACCCACTATCTGGAAGAGGCAGAAATGCTGTGCCGCAATATCGGCATCATCCAGCGCGGTGAACTGGTAGAGAACACCTCAATGAAGGAGCTGCTCTCCAAGCTGAAGTCAGAAACCTTTATTCTCGATCTGGCGCCGAAAAGCCCGCTGCCGAAGCTCGAAGGTTACAAGCACACGCTGGTGGATACCTCGACGCTGGAAGTCGAAGTGCTGCGTGAGCAGGGGATTAACAGCGTCTTTGCGCAGCTGAGCGCGCAGGGCATCCAGGTACTGAGTATGCGTAACAAAGCGAACCGCCTTGAAGAGCTGTTTGTCTCGCTGGTTCATGAAAAACAAGGAGATCGCGCATGATGCAGCTTTACTGGGTTGCGCTGAAAAGCATCTGGGCGAAAGAGATCCACCGCTTTATGCGTATCTGGATCCAGACGCTGGTACCACCCGTCATCACCATGACGCTGTACTTTATTATTTTCGGCAACCTGATCGGTTCCCGTATCGGTGAAATGCACGGCTTTACCTACATGCAGTTTATCGTGCCGGGTCTGATTATGATGGCGGTGATTACCAACGCCTATGCCAACGTGGCCTCGTCATTCTTCAGCGCGAAGTTCCAGCGCAACATTGAAGAGCTGCTGGTCGCACCGGTGCCAACGCACGTTATCATCGCCGGGTTTGTCGGCGGCGGCGTGGCGCGCGGCCTGTGCGTGGGGATTCTGGTCACGGCTATTTCGCTGTTCTTCGTACCGTTCCAGGTTCACTCGTGGGTCTTCGTGGCGCTGACGCTGATCCTGACCGCAGTGCTGTTCTCGCTTGCTGGCCTGCTTAACGCGGTTTTTGCCAAGACCTTCGATGACATCAGCCTGATCCCAACCTTCGTGCTGACGCCGCTGACCTACCTCGGCGGGGTGTTCTATTCGCTGACGCTGCTGCCACCGTTCTGGCAAGGGCTGTCGCACCTGAACCCGATCGTCTACATGATAAGTGGCTTCCGCTACGGTTTCCTCGGCATTAATGATGTCCCACTGGTGACGACATTTGGCGTGCTGGTGGTGTTCATCGCCGCGTTTTATCTGCTGTGCTGGTATCTCATCCAGCGTGGACGCGGCCTGCGTAGCTAGCAGTGCTGCATTTCCCGGCAGGTAAACGCTGCCGGGAACCATTCTTTGACAGTCATCACCCCGCTTAATTGATTACTTAGCTAAACTGCTTGCCTGCTAAGGAGGCAAGTTATGTTAGGTTGGGTCATTTCCTGCCACGACGACAAAGCACAGGAACTGCTGGATCGTCTGGAAAAAAAATATGGGCCGCTGGCGCAGTGTCGAGCCGTCAATTACTGGCGAGGGCTGAGTTCAAATATGCTCAGCCGCATGATGTGCGATGCGTTACATCAGACTGATTCTGGGGACGGGGTTATCTTTCTCACCGATAACGCGGGCGCCGCCCCGTATCGCGTGGCTGCGCTGATGAGCCATAAGCACAGCGGCTGCGAAGTGATCGCGGGTATCCACTATTCATTAATTGAACAAATGATTCCTCTGCGGGATTCCCTCAGCAGCAGCGCCTTTCGCGAGCGCATTGTGACGCTGGGTTCGCCCGGAGTGACCAGCCTGTGGCATCAGCAGCAGAAAAATCCGCCCTTTGTTCTACTTCACGACCTGTATGAGTCTTAAACATTGGTATTGATGTAGCTTTTGTTACAATAGTAGAGTCGTTTCCCGCTTCGGTTATTGCTCATGGCTATACGTACGGTTGTTTTCTTCCTGCTTTTCCTCACCGGCAGCGTGGCCGCCGCGTTGCCCACTCGCTATATGCAGACAACCGAGGATGCTGCTATATGGGCGCGTGTCGGCAATAAAACGATGACCGTGGGCAACCTGCGTGCCGGACAAATCATCGCCATTGAGCCCGATGTTGAAGACTACTACACCTTTAGCTTTGGTTTCGGTAAGGGCTTTATTGATAAAGGCCACCTTGAGCCGGTGCAGGGCAAACAGCGCGTTGAGGATGGGCTGGGGGATTTAAACAAACCGCTGAGCAATCAGAATCTGGTGACCTGGAAAGACACGCCGGTCTACAATGCGCCGGATATCGGTAGCGCACCATTCGGTACGTTGGCGGAGAACCTGCGCTATCCGGTTATCAACAAGCTGAAAGACCGGCTCAATCAGACCTGGTATCAGATTCGCATCGGGGAACGTCTGGCCTATATCAGCGCGCTGGACGCCCAGCCGGATAACGGCATTCCGGTCATTACCTACCACCATATTTTGCGCGATGAAGAGAACACCCGTTTTCGTCATACCTCCACCACTACCTCGGTACGTGCCTTTAGTAACCAGATGACCTGGCTGCGCGATATGGGCTATACCACGCTGACCATGTATCAGCTTGAGGACTATGTTCATAATCGCGCTAATCTTCCTGCGCGTGCGGTGGTGATAACCTTTGACGATGGGCTAAAGTCGGTCAGCCGCTACGCCTACCCGATACTTAAGCAGTACGGCTTTAAAGCCACGGCGTTTATCATCACCTCGCGCATTAAGCGCCATCCACAGAAGTGGGCGCCGAAGTCGCTGCAGTTTATGAGCGTTTCCGAGCTGGAAGAGATTAAAGATGTTTTTGATTTCCAGTCACATACCCACTTCCTGCACCGGGTAGATGCTCACCGTCGGCCAATTCTGCTGAGCCGGAGCTATCACAATATCCTGTTTGATTTTGAGCGCTCGCGACGGGCGCTGGCGCAGTTTAATCCGCACGTACTTTATCTCTCGTACCCGTTCGGTGGCTATAACGCGACGGCGGTGCAGGCGGCGAGCGATGCCGGCTTTCATCTGGCAGTGACGACGGTAAAAGGGAAGGTGAAGCCGGGGGATAATCCGATGCTGCTGAAGCGTCTGTATATTATGCGGACGGATTCGCTGGAGACGATGTCGCGGCTGATCAGCAATCAACCGCAGGGGTAAGGTTAGTAGTAGGACATTAACACGGTGGCGGCGGCTTTGAACTCTCCGGCCTTCATCGGATTACCGTCTTTGACTAATTGAGCGCTAAAACTGAATACGTTGGCCGTGGTGTTTGAACCGGTATTGAAGCTGTAGCGTGTTTCGAGGGATGAGTTCGGGATGAGTTGACTGTAGCTCCACCCGCTCAGCAGTTTGACGCCTACGCCGGAGGCAGCATTGCTGGTGAGCGTATTCCCCAGCAGGTCGTTACTGCTTCCCGTTGTTTTATTCGAGGTGATTTTCACATCAGCGCCAAACAGGTTATTGCAGCCTTTAAGTTGTACGTACATATCCTGGCTACGCGTTGATTGATTAAAATCGGCAAACATATAGTCACCGAGATCGATATTGGTTGAGCCATCGCTCAGCGCTGCGGCCTGGCAGGTGGTGGTAATAATGGGGATTTGAAAGCTGCTTGGCGTAACGTTGAATGTCCAGGGCTTGTTATCTTTATTGGTTCTGTCGCCAATTGCCATTTGCCCTAAAGAAAAACTGGCTTTTGGCGTTAATGTGGTGATACCGGTGGTATTTCCGCTAAACTCACCGTTGTACTGATAAATATGAATGAGTGCCTTCCAGGTTTTATTTTTCCAGCGTTCGTCGTTGTGATCGGCTTCCACCACGACCCAACCATCGTCGCTGGACGAGTCCGAACCTTTGAAGAAACCGCCACCGGCATCGGAATAAATTTTGGCAGTAAAGTAGATGCCGGGAATATTGGTATAATACCAGGCTGCGCCATCATCATATACGCTCGATGCGCGAACATAAGAATCATCGAGCTTTTCTTTTAATACCTCACCACTCTGACCTAAGCTACAGGTAGATTGCAGCGAGGGGCTCAGCGTTAAATCTACCGTGGCGAGCAATACCTCACCACTCGAATACATGGGGCCATCGGACTGGCTCCAGCGAATATTATTTGAGGATATGCCATTTACCAGCGTTGTCGTACCACCGCTGCCGTCATCAAACCGACACTCAATCGCGGCGTGCGCTGAGCCAGTTGCTATTAACAGCACGGCGAGCAGAAAATAAAGACGCCTTGCCGGTTTTCGTCGTGTGATAAACATAGGAAACCTTCCTTCATCCTGAATTAGTTATAAATGGTGCTGACCAGTACGTTGCTGGTAATTTTTCCTGCGCTAACCGGGCCGGTATTTTGTGGCCGGGCATAGAACTCGTACTCGGCGGCCCAGCTATTGTTTTGTATATCAATGGTGACGCTAGAGGTACCATCGCTGTTGAGTACATTGGCGTGGCGCGCCGTTGAGAAAATAACAATCCCGACGTTATCCGCGCCGCTTTCTGTCGCTGGCGTTTCGTTGATAAACACCTGCTTGCTGCCCGTTGGCCACCGCCCGCTTTGCGGCTGGAAGCTGAAGCTCAGCGTATTCACCGTCATATTATCTCCCGGGCAGCTTTCTACGTTTATTGTAAAGGCGGTACCCGCAGCGGCGTCGGTGGGAGCAAGGCGCGAGCTGCCGTCAGCGTTATAAAACCACACCTTTCCGACGGTAGGGAGATGTACCTGACCGCCGTCAGACACGGATATCTGGCAGGTGTTTTCAACTATATTGGCGCTGAGGGTCATCTCCAGGTTGGCGTCGCCCGCCTGACAGGTGCTTACGGCTGCCAGGTACGTTAATAGGCTGAAGATGGAGCGTATTTTTTTACTCAGCGTGAATAACACGATTTTCTCCCAACCTTATCTGCTATTGATACGTTACCAGGAAGGTGACCGGGGCGCTGACGTTGCCAGCCGTGACGTCGCTGATAGTTCGTGTCTTGGCAATCACGATGCGGGCATTCATCTCAACATCGACGTCGGTATCGCTAATGGTGATGTTCTGTGCGGGTTTGGTATTGCAGCTTAATAGCGTTCCTGCGCCGGCTTCCCCTTTCCAGATCTCAAACCCGGTGGCGTTGCCCGCGGAGAATGAATCGCCGTCAGAATTCGGGCCAGAACAGGCGCCGCCGCTGCCGGAAGTGGCCTGAATGCTGGCGGACTTAACGCCCACGCAGTCGATGAAGGCAATTTTGAAGGCTTCGCTGCGGCTTTGTGCTACCAGATCGGATTTAAATACGTCGCCAAAAGCGAGCGTGCTGATGGCTTGCCCGCCCGCGCTCTGGATTTGTGCTGTGCAGGTACCGGCTTCAATGGTTGAGGTAAACGTTGCCTGGACGCTAGTCGTGCCGGTGATGTCGGCGAGGGTTACCGGAGAAAAACACGCGGTGGCCAGGGTGATCGTAATCAAAGATATCAGGGTACGCATTTTCATTTTTTTGGCTCCTTGCCGTTACTCATACTCGAAATTAAACGTTGCGGTGGCGCTGAAAATACCGGTTGTTCCTTTACCGGTTGCCGTTTCCATGAGCCGAGCAACTAATGGCACTTCCTTGGCGCTGATTTCGCTTGATGTCCAAAGCAGGCTTTTGGCATCGTCGGTGGCGTTGATTTCAAAAGGTTGATCGGGCGTGATGGCCCGGGCAATGCTGACGCCAACGTTGCTGGCCGCGTTATTGGTCGCCGAATTGCTAATCGCCGTCTGAATGCTGGAAGCGGTACCGGTGATGGTGGTTTTCAGTTTGGTTAAGCTTGACGGGCAATCGACGATTTTGAGCTTAAACGCGGTCGTCGCGGAGCTGTCGGCGTTGATGATTTTATCCAGCTGGGTAATCCCGCCGCTGCCGATGGGAATAATATTGTTTGTGCCGTCGCCGGTGCCGCCTTCAAGGGTCATATCGCAAGTTGTCTCACGAAGCGTCGCGGTAAAGGTCAGGTCGAGGTTGATCGTGCCGCTAGCCATAGACGGCGAGCTTACGCACAGCGTCAGCAAGATGATAATACGTATAAAGAACCATGATGATTGCATAAAACACTCCTTGTGAAATTAATCCATCTGGCAGGTTTGGTTATTCAGCATGATGCTCAACCCCACCTTTTGCGCAGACTCTGTAATGCGATATGTCACTGTACAGCTGCTGTTGGCGGTATTTCCCCATATGACGCGTAGCGTGCCATTGTCCTGCACGCCGCGGACATAAGCCTGCCCCGCCTGGCCGACGGAGCCGATGGAAAGTCCTTTTTCATTGAGCACATCTGCGCCAAGCGGGATAAAACCGTTGTCTGAACGGTGCAGATCGAGCAGCAATGAGCGGCCCTGATCGGTTTCAAAATCGACTCGAATGACGGCGCCGCTGCGCGGTACGGCGATGGTGCTGGTGTTTTTAATCTCTACGTCGGATTCCAGGCTGGAGATATCAAGACCAATTGTGTTTTCCCGATAAGCAGACAAATACGGCATGATGGCGTAACCAGAGCCGTCGATAACGCCATCGCCGGTTGTTAAGCGTGAGCCCTTTGCCCCGGGAGCGTTGACCAGCGCCAGCGTATCTGTGTCGCCGATGCTGCCGGGAGCAAGCGTCATCCCTCCGGAGTGCAGCAGCATACCGCCGCTGTAGCTCAAGGATGTCTGGCGGTTACTTCCGTCTGCGGCGGAGGCGGAGAGGCTTAATGGACCATAGGCGCTGTTGTAGCTACCGTATCCGCCGATTTGTTTGGTATCGCTGCCATCAGCATGAGTAGCGCTGGCATTGATGCTGTAGCTAAATCGGTAATCTTCGGTATTACCGTTAGCGCTGGTATTCAGCGTAGAATTCTTTTTGAGGTCTGAACTCAGGCTGGTGTTGATACTGGAGAATCCGGCCGTGGATTTTTCGTGACCAAACAGCGTTTCAAGTGGAATGCTCAGGTTGATATATAGCCGATCGTCTTTTTCACCATATTCGTTGTAGCTGCGCTGTAATGAGATACTGTAGCTGCCCAGGCTGAACGAGTTGTTATAACCCACAGAGTATTGAGATGTGGTGCTACTGTTATTCCAGTAGTTTTGCCAGCTTCCTGTCAGATAAAGCGAGCCATAGTCCTTTTTTTCCGCCGCCAGCGGTTGGCTCACATTCATCTGTATTTGGTTTTTCATCCGTTGATAGCTGTTATAGGTGCTGTTGCTATCGTTGCCCGTGTGGCTTTGGATTTCGTCGGCGAGCGTGGCAGCATCGCTTAGCGTCAGATAGTTTGCCGTTGAAAAACGGTAGGCGGCGACGTTGAAAGAGGTGTGTGTCGGCTCAATCAGCTTGCTCCAGGAGAGGCGATAGCTTTGGCCGCTTAGCGCGCCCAGGCCGCTAATGTCAGCGTCGGAATAGGTGGCATCCAATGAGAATGCACCCAGCCGCGTATTGACTGCCAACCCTAACAAGCCGGAAAAATAATGGTTATCGGCATACTGCGCGCCAGCGTATCCCGTGACAAGATCCGTTAAGCCGTAAAAACCGGAGAGATAGCCCACTTTGGGGCGTGTCTTCAAATTGCTATCATTCAGCTCCCCTACGCCGATATCCCAGCGGGCATTGCCGGGGCGAATCAGCTGGCTGACGGAAGAGTAAGGTACGGAAAAGGTTCGCTGGCTACCGTCCGACTCTTCGACGGTAACCACCAGATCGCTGCCGTAGCCCACGGTGCTCAAGTCGCTAATTTCGAATTCACCCGGCGGAACGGTGCTTTCATAAATTTTATTGCCGCTTTGCGTCACGGTGACTTTAGCATTGCTGGTGGCAATGCCATGAATCGTAGGCGCATACGTCGAGATCCCGCCCGGCAGCATACGGTCATCGTTATAAATACGCATTCCGCGCAGGTTGAAAGCGTTGAATACATCGCCACGCGTATAGGAATCGCCAAGCAACAACTGTGAATGTAGCTGCGTGAGGTCGCGCTGTAGATAAATGTCCTGGCTGGCGTAGTCAGCGCCGCTATCCTGATCCCAGTTGAGAGTGCCTCGTGAACGCAGGCGCCACGGCCCGATATTCAGACCATATTTCAGGCCAGCATAGGCGGTTTCAGTCGTGCTATTGGCGCTATGGCTGCGCCATGCGTTGAGATCATATGAAAGCATAGCTGCTGCGATCCCGTCATCCCAGAGCGAAGGATCAATATAGCCATTCGGGTGTCTGTCGATATAAATCTGCGGCGAATTGAGGTTGAGAACCTGGGTACTGGCGTCGAAATCCCAACTCATACCGGGGAAGGCGCTGGTGATATCAATGCAGGTATCTTCGTCGTATTTTTTAAGTTTTTCTTTAATTGAATCCGCTTTAATCCCTATCTGCATCAATATTTTTTGGGTGAAGCAGGGTGTGGCTCGCGGGGTGTTATTATCCTTAAAGGTAAAATTGGTCAGCAGCTTTTTTCTTTTGTTTAGTGATAGTTGGGTTTTGAATGTTCCAGGAACGATGGGGTTGCCTTTTGAGAAGCGGCTAATGTCAATATTATTACCGGTGTTAAATAAGAATTGATCGTTGAATTCGACTTCTTCATCAGAAGGTTGAGGCGTAGAGGTATCGGCCGCAAAGGATGGAGCCTGAGCAGCAAAATAGATAAAAATGCAGTAAATCGAACGATGCAGTAACAATCTCTTCACTAATCCATTAGTTACTAACAGCAGCAGCACTGCTAGCGGGTTGTTATGTTATTTTATGACCGTCTGGTGTTGTTCTACTCCACCGAAATCATTAATCGATGCGTAGGTAATTTGGGTGACTTTCGCCGAACCGGTACGAGTGAATGTCATTGCCTGGCTACTGAACGGCGCGACAACGTGCGGCTCAACTTCTTCGGATGTGCCACCAGACTGAGCGGTGACTTTTGCCAGCGAGATGTAATAGGGCGAATCGTTGCGTGCAACCAAAACAGGCTTGCTGTTTTGCTGTTGCTGAGACCATGTTAATTGTGCCGCTGCGGCTGAAGGCGAGCCTTTCAATCCATTTGGGCGGAAGAACATTTTGATACGGGTGCGGAACGCCAACTGCAGCATATTTTGGGTTTCAGCGTTTTTGGCTTTTGGCGGCACTTCAAGTACGTTAAACCAGTACATGGTTTCTCTGTCCTGAGCGAGTGGCTGCCCAAGCCAGGTGATACGCACCGTCTGGCCTTTTCCGGCATCAACACGTGATACTGGCGGTGTGATGATGAAAGGAAGCTTCAGTTCCTGTGGGTTAGTGGTATCGCGGCCATCGTCTAGCCAGGTTTGCACTAATAGCGGTTTTCCTCCTCGGTTTTCCATATTTACCGTCACGTCTTTGGCTGATTCCGGGTAGATAACACGGGTGCCGGAAATCACTATATCGGCGAGAGCGGCATGAGATGCCAGAAAGGTTGCACCAAACAATAGTGCAGATTGGGTGGTTTTAGTCAGACTCATCATATTCATCCATAAATATTAAAGGCGCTTCACCTGATAGGTAAGCGCCTGTTTATCAACGTAATTATTGATAGGTCATTGTGAAGGTCACGTTGCTGTTCACGCTACCAGCAGTGATATCGTTTGTGCCTTTGGCCCAGTCAGCGCTGGGAACATAGGCCACGCGATAGGAGAGCGTGCCTTCACCAGTACTGGTGTCGGCGGCTTGGGTATTGTTGCCAGCGAGCCCGATGTTAATACGAGTTTTATCTGCGCTAGCGTTGTTGTAGAGCGCCAGGTTGACGTTGTTAGCGTGGCCTGCCACGGTGGGGTCGCTTTTTAGCGTACCGTTAGTGAGATCGGCAAACTGCTGTGAGGTAAAGGTGGCGGAGGCGCTCGCTTGTCCGTCCGGGCAATTAGTGAGCTTCAATTCGAATTCTTTATCACCCACCCCTTTATCGAGGGTTGTGCCTTCAACATCGGTTTTCTGTACGACAGGGAGTGAAATGGTGACATTGTTTGCATCAACGCCGTTATTGGTTGTGATGGTACAGGTCGTATCCGTGACTGCGCCATCAAAAGTAATAAGACCTATATCAGCAGCCTGTGCTGAAAGAGAACCCATTGTCGCTACGGCGAAGGCAGTAGCCAGTGTTGTTTTATAAAACATATATAACGTCCATTTATGAGTGATGATAAAAATTAATTCATTTAATTTCCTGACAACACTTTGGATTATATGTGCGGATTGCAATCCTTTGTCGTTATATTTTCTAAAAGGCTCGTTAAGTTATATTTGAATTTAGGTGATGTACGCCTCAACAATGCTGGCTTGCAACATCATCTGTAGCCATTTTATGCGGCTTAGCGCAGATTTTGAGAAAAGGATTAATCCAAGAAAGTGGGAGACAATTCGCAATAGATAAAGCGATGATGGGTTATACTAATTTATTAAATGTATTATGATGTCCTGTTACATGGAATAAAATGTGCGGAGATAACCTGACTCAGGCTGTCCCCGCAATTTGCCTCAAGCTACCTGTACCGGAATGGCTTTCGCGGTGCGTTTCATTTCGTTGTCGCCTTCGAAATAGGCAACGTTCGGGCGCCAGGTACGCGCTTCTTCATCACTCATGGTTACGAAGCTTGCGATGATAACGATATCGCCTACGTCAGCGTTGTGCGCCGCAGCGCCGTTGACGGAGATGATTTTCGAACCGCGTTCAGCCGCGATAGCGTAGGTGGAGAAACGCTTGCCGTTGTTCACATTCCAGATATCAATGGCTTCGTTTTCCAGAATACCGGCGGCGTCGAGGAAGTCCTGGTCAATCGCGCAGGAACCTTCATAGTGCAGGTCGGCATGCGTGACTTTCACGCGGTGGAGTTTGCCCTGCAGCATTGTGCGAATCATAGCGTTTACCTTTAATTCTTAACGGAAACAAAGCAGTTCGCGACTGCTTTGAGAAATTTCGCAGGCAGTATTGCCCGATTTATACCAGGTGTCCATATGCGATTAACCTTGCTTACGATTAATTGCGCATCGACACGCATAACCTGCTGCAAACGGTATCGTCATTGCAGAATGACGCCCCGGAGTCAGCGCTAATGCGCCTCGCCCGGGTTGCCCGATTGTAGCCCGGCCAAGCGAAGCGCCACCGGGAAGGGCACGAAAATTACAGTTCTACGCTCTGGTTATCAATCAGACGCGCCTGGCCCAGCCACGCCGCCATCAGGATCACCGCACGTTTGCTGCTGTCGGTCAGGTCAAGCAGGGTATCGGCATCGCGAATCTGAATATCATCGGCGCGGAAGCCTTTCTCGTTCAGTTCCTGCTCGGCGATCGCAATCATCTCGCCCTGATCACGCTCACCGGCTT
This sequence comes from Kluyvera ascorbata ATCC 33433, assembly GCF_000735365.1. Taxonomy (GTDB): domain Bacteria; phylum Pseudomonadota; class Gammaproteobacteria; order Enterobacterales; family Enterobacteriaceae; genus Kluyvera; species Kluyvera ascorbata. The sequence continues at coordinate 22,430 of NZ_JMPL01000006.1, forward strand.
TCAGTTTTTCTGCCATGCGGCTCATCACCTTGTACAGACCTGGCGCGATTTTACGCTGGTCTGCGGTGAGGTATCCGTTACGGGAACTAAGTGCCAGACCGTCTTTGGCGCGGATAATCGGGACGCCGACGATCTCAATATCGTAGCCAAGATCGGCCACCATCTTGCGGATCAGCGCCAGCTGCTGGAAGTCTTTCTCACCGAAGCAGGCGATATCCGGCTGAATCAGGTTGAACAGCTTGCTGACGATGGTTGATACACCACGGAAGTGGCCTGGGCGGCTTGCCCCTTCCAGCATGGTGGAGAGGCCTGGTACATCAACGAAGGTCTGGCCTTCCAGGCCCTGCGGATAAATCTCTTTTTCCGCCGGAGCAAAGACGAAGTCGACTTTACGTTTGTTCAGCTTCTCGCAGTCTTCCTGCAGCGTACGCGGATAGCGTGCCAGGTCTTCAACACGGTCGAACTGCATCGGGTTAACGAAGATGCTGACCACCACCACGTCTGCACGGGTTTTGGCTTCTTCAACCAGCGTCATATGACCGTCGTGCAGGTTGCCCATAGTGGGAACCAGCGCAACGCGTTTACCTTCCTGACGCAAACGGCGAATATGCTGGCGCAGCAGCGGCAGGGTTTCAATAATTAACACAACAAGACTCCTTAAATACGATGCCTGATGGCGCTTCGCTTATCAGGCCTACGCGTGCCGTTATAGGCCGGATCGGGCGCGAAGCGCCGCCATGCGGCGTAATGGCGAGCAGGCCGATAAATTAATGGAAACTGTGTTCTTCACCCGGATAAACACCGGACTCTACTTCGGCAATATACTGCCGTACCGCGGCGCGCATGTCGCCCGCTTCGGTGAGGAAGTTTTTGGCGAATTTAGGAATATGGCCGCCGGTGATGCCGAACGCATCGTGCATCACGAGGATCTGTCCGTCGGTGACATTGCCCGCGCCGATGCCGATAACCGGAATCGACAGCGCCTCGGTGACGCGTTTTGCCAGCTCAACCGGTACGCACTCCAGTACCAGCAGTTGAATACCCGCGGCTTCCAGCGCCAGCGCGTCATCCAACAGCACCTGGCCTGCGTCACCGCGGCCCTGAATTTTATAGCCGCCGAACACGTTAACCGACTGCGGGGTTAATCCCAGATGGCCACAGACCGGTACCGCACGCTCGGCCAGCATTTTGACGGTGTCGGCAAGCCACGCGCCGCCTTCAATTTTGATCATATTGGCCCCGGCGCGCATCACCGTGGCGGCATTTTCGAAGGTTTGTTCCGGCGTGGCGTAAGCCATAAAAGGCAGGTCGGACAGCAGCAGACAGTTCGGCGCCCCACGGCGCACGGCGCGAGTGTGGTAGGCGATGTCTTCAACGGTCACAGGCAGGGTGGAATCATGGCCCTGAACGGTCATGCCAAGAGAGTCGCCAACCAGCATCACGTTGATGCCTTCGTCTGCGAACAGTTTGGCAAAGCTGTAGTCGTATGCCGTGATGGTCGCAAAGCGTTTTTTCTCTTGTTTGCATTTCTGCAATAAAGCGATGGTGGTAGGTTTCATAATAATCCCTGATGGTAAGATCGTATTACCCGGCATTCTAACAGCCGAAATCAGGGGGGCAATGACTTTAGGCAAACGATATCAGGTAGAGCAGGGATCGCTAAAAAAGGTAGGGCACGCTACCAGCGCGCAGGGCAGTTTTCCGCCACTGCATCAAGGCGCTGACGCAGGCTGATGCCATCAGGGAAGATAAGCTCAGGGGCAATTTCGAACAGCGGCCACAGCATAAAGCCGCGGTTGTGCATGTCGTAGTGCGGGACGGTCAGATTATCGGTATGAATAATTTCCTGACCAAATAGCATGATGTCTAAATCGAGGGTACGCGGACCCCAACGTTCGGCTTTGCGCTGGCGCCCCTGCTGCAGTTCGATACGCTGGGTATGGCTGAGCAGCTCGTCGGCGGCGAGCGTAGTTTCCAGCGCCACGGCGGCGTTCAGATAATCGGGTTGATCCTGTGGGCCTAACGGTGGCGTGCGGTAATACGAGGAGACCGCCACGATACGGCTGTCGGGAATATTACCGATCGCCTGCACGGCAGCATTAACCTGCTCCAGAGGAGAGGCTAAATTACTGCCGAGCGCAATGTATGCGAGGGTCACGAGGAGCCTTCACGACGCGGTGCGCGTTTGCGCGGTCGGCGGTGACGACGACGGGTATCCGGTTCATCGCCCAGCTCGTTGAGCATATCTTTCTGAGCCGGCGGCGCAACCACCTGGAACTCGCCCCACCATTGGGTCAGACGCTGCAGTTCGCCGTTGTGCTCGGCTTCGGCACGCAGGGCCAGCAGATCGTATGCCGCACGGAATTTTGGATGCTCCATCAGCTTCCAGGCGCGTTTACCCTGACGACGGGACATCCGCAGCTGCAGCTGCCAGATATCACGTACCAGCGTGGTAATACGTTTTGGAATCGCCAGCGAGCGGCAGGCTTCATCCAGCACTTCGTTCATCGCCAACGCAAAGGCATCGTAATAGGCCAGCCCGCTCTCCTGCGCGATTTTCTGCGCCATCTCCAGCAGCGGATACCAGAACATCGCGGCGAACAGGAATGCCGGATTAACGCGCATATCGTTGCGAATACGGGTATCAGTGTTCTTCAACACCTGAGAGATGATGCGTTCCATCGGGCTATCACCGTCTTCAGTGAAGTAACGGGTGATGGTCGGGAACAGCGGCTGGAACAGATTGTATTCGCGCAGCAGCTTGTAGGTTTCGAAACCGTAGCCTGCCTGCAGCAGCTTGAGTGCTTCTTCGAACAGGCGCGCTGGCGGCACGTCGTTCATTAAGGTTGCCAGACGCGGAATAGGCTCAGCGGTTTCCGGGCTGATACGCATATCCAGCTTCGCGGCGAAGCGTACGGCACGCAGCATGCGCACTGGGTCTTCACGGTAGCGGGTTTCCGGGTCGCCAATCAGACGAATCACGCCGTCGATCAGATCCTGCATACCGCCAACGTAGTCACGAACGGTGAAGTCCGCCACGCTGTAGTAAAGGCTGTTGATGGTGAAGTCGCGGCGCTGGGCGTCTTCTTCGATGGAACCGAAGATGTTGTCGCGCAGCAGCATGCCGTTTTGCCCACGCTGTGAGGTGGTGCGATCGGACTGGCCGTCTTCGTGGTGACCACGGAAGGTGGCGACTTCGATAATTTCAGGGCCGAACATGACGTGCGCCAGACGGAAGCGGCGACCAACCAGACGGCAGTTGCGGAACAACTTGCGGACCTGGTCAGGCGTGGCGCTGGTGGTCACGTCGAAATCTTTTGGCTTTTTGCCCAGCAGCAGGTCGCGAACGCCGCCGCCGACGAGGTAAGCCTCGTAGCCAGCTTTGTTCAGACGATAAAGAACCTTGAGGGCATTCTCGCTGATATCTTTGCGGGAAATAGCGTGCTGCTCGCGCGGAATAACGGTCATAGCAGGTTTAGCGACGGCGTTTTCAGCCTCGCTTTCCTCACGGCTTAGCACCTTGCGGCAAAAATTAGCGACTCGGGTAAAAATGGTGCACCTCGGTAATATCAGTATCCAGGACAAAAAAATAGCGGCTAATCATAGCTCAGCATTACGCATTTGAGAATGGCGGATTGATCTTCGCCGTCTCGGGCACCTGTGCAAGCGACCAACTGGCGACCGCATTTTGCAATATTTCCGCCGTGCTGAAATCCTGCCATTGCGCCGGAATATCCTGGCCTAAAAAGCGTAGCGCCTCGATAAGTACGGGGCGTGGATCGCCGGTTGGTAGGGCAGGTGCATGATTTTGCTTAGAAAGTTTAGCACCATCTTCATTCAATGCCAGCGGCAGATGAATATAGTCAGGTGCCTGCCAGCCAAACTGCTGGTAGAGCGAAATCTGCCGTACGGTGGGTTCAATTAAATCCGCACCACGCACAATTTCTGTGACCCCCTGAAACTGGTCATCGACCACCACCGCGAGATTATAGGCAAACAAACCATCACGTCGATGAATAATGAAATCTTCGCGAGCGAGACGTTCATCGGCCTTGATAGTGCCGCGCAGCAGGTCGGCGAATTCGGTCACCGGGTGCGTTTGACGCAGACGCAGGGCCGCGTTTTCGGGGCCGTGGTTAAGGTCACGGCAGTGTCCGTCATAGGTGCCGCCTATGCTTTGAATACGAGCGCGCGTACAGGTGCAGTAGTAGCACAGGTTCTGGCTTTTCAACCATGCGAGGGCTTCACGATAGGCATCGTGCCGCTGCGATTGCCAGAGGACGTCGCCGTCCCAGTGGAGGCCGTAATGTTCCAGCTGATGCAAAATGGTGGTTGCAGCACCGGGAACTTCACGAGGAGGATCGATATCTTCGATGCGAACTCGCCAGATACCCTGCTGGGCACGAGCTTGTAGATAGCTTCCCAGTGCAGCAATGAGCGAACCAAAATGCAGTTCACCGGAAGGGGAAGGGGCAAATCGCCCTATATAAGGTTGTATCGACATGATTATTGCAATAAAAAACAACAAGGCGGGAGAGATTCCCGCCTTGAAGATAGAGAGTTAGCGTTCTCTTAACCTGCCATCTGCTTTTCGCGGATTTCTGCCAGCGTTTTGCAGTCAATGCACAGGTCAGCCGTCGGACGTGCTTCCAGACGACGAATACCAATTTCAACACCACATGATTCGCAGTAGCCGAAATCTTCATCTTCGACTTTCTTCAACGTCTTCTCGATCTTTTTGATCAGCTTACGTTCACGATCGCGGTTACGCAGTTCGAGGCTGAACTCTTCTTCCTGCGCGGCACGGTCTACCGGGTCCGGGAAGTTTGCAGCTTCGTCCTGCATGTGAGTAACGGTGCGATCGACTTCATCCCTAAGTTGATTACGCCATGCTTCAAGAATACGTCGGAAGTGCGCCAGTTGGGCTTCGTTCATATACTCTTCGCCCGGTTTCACCTGGTACGGCTCCACCCCTGCGATGGACAGAATACTCAGGGACGATGTTTTACGGTTTTGCCCTTCTTGCATGTTGTTTCTCCTTAACACGCACTATCGATCCCCGTGTTCGGGGGAAAAATCAGGCCGCTATAAATAACAGATGCTTTTCCACATGGCAATTATCTAAACGTAACACTTGACAATGCTGTGAGGAAAAGCGTATTTGCGCCGCAGCCCGAACACTTTCTATGCAGATACCCCCGGTGATAACGCAATGGGTAACGGCGATATCAGAGTCATATTATCGGCAGAAAGTTCCGCTTTATAAGCCAAAATCTCCACCCCCTGTTTTTGTGCTTCAATAAGCAGTTGTGCATATTTAGCATCAATATGGTGTGCAGGAGAGAAATATTCAATGGCTGAGTGCAAGATAGTAAACAGTAAAACAGCGCGTTCGCCGCTAGCGACTACGCCCATCAGCTCGCGTAAATGCTTCTGTCCGCGCACGGTCACCGCATCCGGAAAGTAGCCAAATTCATTTTCCGCAAGTGTGACTGACTTCACTTCAATATAGCAGTTGGGACGATCATCTGCCTGTAACATGATGTCGATTCTGCTGTTTTCTTCGCCGTATTTCACTTCGCTTTTCAGGATGTTGTAGCCGGTCAGCTCGGGGATACTATTGGCCTGAATGGCCTCTTTTGCCAGCGTATTTGCCCGTAGCGTATTGACGCAGATGAACGCCCCTTTTTGTGTTTGAGTTAATTCCCACGTATGTGGATATTTCCGTTTGGTATTTTCTGAAGTGGAGTACCAAACGGTATCGCCTGGCGTGGCGCAACCGGTCATCGCGCCGGTATTTGGGCAGTGCAGCGTGAAGGTTTCACCTTCCGGCGTGACGACATCGGCGAGGAAGCGTTTGTAGCGTTGAATCAGCGTGGCGTGCTTGAGCGGTGGCGTAAACTTCATACGTTTTCCTTATTATGATTCGTTGAGCGTCCAGCGCTGTAATGGCGTGTATTTTGTGCGTCCCCGGACAAAGCGTGATTCGTAGAGCACAAATTCGGTCACCGGAAACGTCCAGAGAAAGCCGGGTGCGGGGATAGGCACCGCCTGTGCGGCGTTGCGCAGCAGCGTCAGGTGCGGGTGAAACGGCTGCGGGCTTTGATAACAGCCGCTGCGGGCGGCCTGAGCGCGAAGCATATTGGCGAGCTGTAGCAGCCCGCGCGGCGGCTGACGCGTACCAAGCCATACGACGCGGGAGCGCAGCCACTGTCCGGCATCATCCAGATTCAGCGTAAAACCCGGCTGACGGATACGTCCTGCCATGGCGGCCAGCGCACGCTGCTTTTCCTCGCTCACGTCCCCCAGAAACGCCAGCGTGATGTGCAGATTAGCCGCGACGACGGGTATCCCGGCATCGGCAGGGAAATTATCGGCACGCCACTGCACCAGCTGCTTCTGGATAGGCTTTGGGATCTCAACGGCGAAAAACAGCCTTTTTGACTCTGACATGGTGGGGACTCGGTTATGAATTGAGGCGATGCTACAATGTCCGCCGTTTAATGTTAACCCTCTGGAGCCATTCGTGTCCCTGTTGCCGGTCGCAAGCATCCTTCCTCAACTCCTTCATGCCTTACAGCAATCGCCCCAGGTGCTGCTGAACGCGCCAACGGGTGCGGGTAAATCCACCTGGCTGCCGCTACAAATTTTACGCGACGGCGGCATCAACGGGCGCATTTTGCTGCTGGAGCCGCGGCGTCTGGCGGCCCGCAACGTCGCGCAGCGCCTGGCTGAGCTGCTGGGTGAGAAGCCAGGGGAAACGGTCGGCTACCGTATGCGTGCGGAAACCTGCGTGGGGCCAGCTACCCAGTTAGAGGTCGTGACCGAAGGGATCCTGACGCGTATGATCCAGCACGATCCCGAGCTGTCGGGCGTGGGGCTGGTGATCCTCGATGAATTTCACGAACGCAGCCTACAGGCCGACCTCGCGCTGGCGCTGCTGCTGGATGTTCAGCAGGGGCTTCGCGATGATCTCAAGCTGCTGATCATGTCGGCCACCCTCGATAACGACAAGCTTCAACGCCTGCTCCCGGATGCGCCTGTGGTAATTTCCGAAGGTCGTGCGTTTGCGGTGGATCGTCGCTATCAGTCGCTGCCCGCGCACCAGCGCTTTGATGAGGCGGTGGCTATCGCCACGGCAGAACTGCTGCGCAATGAAAGCGGTTCGCTGCTGCTCTTTTTACCCGGCGTGGGTGAAATTCAGCGGGTGCAGAACCATCTGGCTGAGCGCGTGGCCGATGACGTCCTGCTCTGTCCTCTATACGGCGCACTGCCGCTCAGCGAGCAGCGCCGGGCGATACTTCCCGCGCCGCAGGGCAAGCGGAAGGTAGTGCTGGCGACCAATATTGCTGAAACCAGCTTGACCATCGAAGGTATCCGCTTAGTGGTGGATAGCGCCCAGGAGCGCGTAGCGCGCTTTGATGTGCGCAGCGGACTGACGCGCCTGATAACCCAGCGCGTCAGTCAGGCCTCAATGACCCAGCGCGCCGGGCGTGCGGGGCGTCTGGAGCCCGGCGTGTGCGTGCATCTGCTGGCAAAAGATCAGGCCGAGCGTGCGACGGCGCAGAGCGAAGCGGAAATTTTGCAAAGCGATCTCTCCTCGCTGCTGCTCGAACTTTTGCAATGGGGTTGTAACGACCCGTCGCAGCTGAGCTGGCTGGATACGCCTCCTGCGGTGAACCTGGCTGCGGCGCGTCGTCTGTTAACGCAGCTTGGGGCGCTGGCCGACGAGCGCTTAACGGCGAAAGGGCAGAAAATGGCGGCGCTGGGGAACGATCCACGCCTTGCGGCGATGCTGGTGGCGGCAGATAGCGACGATGAAGTCGCTACGGCGGCACGGTTGACGGCCATTCTGGAAGAGCCCCCACGCGGCGGCAGCGGCGATCTCATGCAGGCTTTTACCCGTTCGCAGGGGGCGTGGCAGCAGCGTAGCCAACAGCTCTGTAAGCGCCTGAATCGCCGGGCCGGGCAGCCGGACAGCGACGCGATTCCCGCGCTGCTGGCACAGGGTTTCCCCGATCGTATCGCCCGCCGACGCGGGCAGGAAGGGCGCTACCAGCTTGCCAACGGCATGGGGGCGATGCTAGACGCCGACGATGCGTTGAATCGCCACGAGTGGCTGATTGCGCCGCTGCTGTTACAGGGCAATGCCTCGCCAGATGCGCGAATCTTGCAAGCCTGCGCGCTGGATATTGATGCGCTGGTGGCGCGCTGCCCGCAGCTGATTCAACAATCTGACACCATTGAATGGGATGATACCCAGGGCACGCTGAAAGCGCTGCGCCGAAGCCAGATTGGCCAGCTAACGCTAAGCGTGCGTCCGCTGGCGAAACCGTCGGAAGAGGAACTGCATCGGGCGATGCTCACCGGTATTCGCGAGAAAGGATTAAGCGTGCTCAACTGGACGAACGAAGCGGAACAGCTACGCTTGCGTCTACAGTGCGCCGCGCGCTGGCTGCCGGAAGATGCCTGGCCAGCGGTAGATGACGCGTCGCTTTTGGCAGCGCTGGAAAGCTGGCTGCTGCCGCATATGAGCGGCGTTCACTCGTTGCGCGGATTGAAATCGCTGGATATTCACCAGGCGCTGCTCGAGTGGTTGCCCTGGTCATTACGACAACGTCTGGTGAGTTTGCTGCCAACTCATTACACTGTGCCTACAGGAAGCCGGATTGCCATTCGCTATGATGATGAAAATCCTCCGGCTTTGGCGGTGCGTATGCAGGAGATGTTTGGTGAGGCCAGCACGCCGACGATTGCCGAAGGGCGGGTTGCGCTGGTGCTGGAACTGCTCTCACCGGCGCAGCGCCCGCTGCAAATTACGCGTGATTTAAGCGCGTTCTGGCAGGGCGCGTACCGGGAAGTGCAAAAAGAGATGAAGGGGCGCTATCCGAAGCACGTCTGGCCGGACGATCCGGCAAACACCGCGCCAACGCGGCGGACGAAAAAGTATTCGTGATTTTCTCCCTCTCCCTGTGGGAGAGGGAACGTGTTGCATAAAATTGAGAGATATCTTCTTCTGTCTCGTGACAGAAGAATTGAGAATCAGGCCTTTATGCCTGAATGTTGCGGAGAGAAAGCATGGCGGGGAATGACCGCGAGCCGATTGGACGTAAAGGCAAGCCTGCACGTCCGGCAAAGCAAAAGGTAAGCCGTCGACAGCTCAGAGATGATGAGTATGACGACGATTATGATGATGATGGCTATGACGATGAAAAGCCTCGCTCGCGTAAAGGCGGCGGAAAGGGCAAGAAACCGCGCGGCAAACACCGCTGGTTCTGGTTCCTGGTAAAGCTGGGCATCGTTTTTGCCGTGCTGATGGCCATTTATGGCGTCTATCTGGATCAAAAAATCCGCAGCCGCATTGACGGTAAAGTCTGGCAGCTTCCGGCGGCGGTTTATGGCCGCATGGTGAGCCTTGAGCCGGATATGCCGATCAGCAAAAAAGAGATGGTGCAGCTGCTGACGGCGACCCAGTATCGCCAGGTCACGGCGATGACGCGGCCCGGTGAATTCACCGTGCAGGCGAACAGCATTGAGATGATCCGTCGCCCGTTCGATTTCCCGGATAGTAAAGAAGGGCAGGTGCGCGCGCGTCTGACCTTCTCTGGCGATCACCTGGAAACCATCGAGAACCTGGACAGCAACCGCCAGTTCGGTTTCTTCCGCCTCGATCCGCGCCTTATCACCATGATGTCCTCGCCAAACGGCGAGCAGCGTCTGTTTGTGCCGCGCAGTGGCTTCCCGGATCTGCTGATCGATACGCTTATCGCGACCGAAGACCGTCACTTCTACGAGCATGACGGTATTAGCTTCTACTCAATGGGACGCGCAGTGCTGGCGAACCTGACCGCCGGTAGAACGGTGCAGGGGGCAAGTACGCTGACCCAGCAACTGGTGAAGAACCTGTTCCTCTCCAGCGAGCGTTCCTACTGGCGTAAGGCGAACGAAGCCTACATGGCGCTGATCATGGACGCCCGCTACAGCAAAGACCGCATTCTTGAGCTGTATATGAACGAGGTGTACCTCGGTCAGAGCGGCGACAATGAAATCCGCGGCTTCCCGCTGGCGAGCCTGTACTACTTTGGTCGTCCGGTGGAAGAGCTGAGCCTTGACCAGCAGGCGCTGCTGGTGGGCATGGTGAAAGGGGCATCGGTTTACAACCCGTGGCGTAACCCGAAACTGGCGCTGGAGCGTCGTAACCTGGTCCTGCGCCTGCTGCAACAGCAGAAGGTCATCGATCAAGAGCTTTACGACATGCTGAGTGCGCGTCCGCTGGGCGTACAGCCACGCGGCGGGGTGATTTCACCGCAGCCAGCGTTTATGCAAATGGTGCGTCAGGAATTGCAGGCTAAGCTGGGCGATAAAGTGAAAGATCTCTCCGGCGTGAAGATCTTTACCACCTTCGACTCTGTGGCGCAGGATGCGGCAGAAAAAGCGGCAACCGACGGCATTCCGGTGCTGAAGAAACAGCGCAAACTCAGCGACCTTGAAACCGCAATGGTTGTGGTCGACCGCTTCAGCGGTGAAGTGCGGGCGATGGTTGGCGGTGCTGAACCGCAGTTTGCGGGCTACAACCGTGCGATGCAGGCGCGTCGTTCGATTGGTTCTCTGGCTAAGCCAGCGACCTATCTAACGGCGTTAAGCCAGCCGAACCAGTATCGTCTGAACACCTGGATTGCCGATGCGCCAATTGCGCTGCGACAGCCGAATGGTCAAGTATGGTCACCGCAGAACGATGACCGTCGCTATAGCGGTCAGGTGATGCTGGTGGATGCGCTGACGCGTTCCATGAACGTGCCAACCGTTAACCTCGGTATGGCGCTGGGTCTGCCAGCGGTCACCGATACCTGGCTGAAACTGGGCGCGCCGAAAGATCAGCTTAACGCCGTTCCGGCGATGCTGCTGGGGGCGCTGAACCTGACGCCGATTGAAGTGGCGCAGGCGTTCCAGACCATCGCCAGCGGCGGTAACCGTGCGCCATTATCGGCGCTGCGTTCGGTGATTGCGGAAGACGGTACCGTGCTGTACCAGAGCTACCCGCAGGCTGAACGTGCCGTTCCGGCGCAGGCGGCTTATCTGACGCTGTGGACCATGCAGCAGGTTGTGCAGCGCGGTACTGGTCGTCAGCTGGGTGCGAAATACCCGAACCTGCATCTGGCAGGGAAAACCGGGACCACCAACAACAACGTCGATACCTGGTTTGCCGGGATTGACGGTCGTGAAGTGGTGATCACCTGGGTAGGCCGCGATAATAACCAGCCAACCAAGCTGTACGGTGCCAGCGGTGCGATGTCCATCTACCAGCGTTATCTGGAAACCCAGTCGCCTATCGCGCTGGATCTGACGCCGCCGGAAGATGTGGTGAACATGGGCGTGGACGACGGCGGTAACTTCGTCTGCGGCGGCGGGGGCACGCGTATGCTGCCGGTCTGGACAACCGATCCGGATTCGCTCTGTCAGCAGAGCCAGCAGGCTATCGAGCAGCAGCAGTCAGCGAACCCGTTTGACTCGTCTTCTTCACAACCGCAGCAGCAGCAACAGCAGCCGCCAGCGCAGGAGAAGAAAGACAGCGACGGCGTAGCGGGCTGGATTAAGGATATGTTCGGCGGCAACTAAAGTTGCACCCGGCATTATACCCAGCTGTAGCCCGGACGAGGCGTTTACGCCGACTCCGGGATAGCTCGGTGCCAATCACAGCATCACCGTATCAGTACTAAGCCCCAGCCTTGCGCAGGGGCTTTTTTATCCCTAAGTTTTTTCTTTTTCTTAACGCCATTATTTCATCTGTTTAATTCTTAACCCCTTAATTCTGGTAGGGACTTATATCGCTTGCTATGCGTGCAATGCATGACCTATTATTCCCATCGTTATAATAATAATTCTCGTTTACGTTATCATTCACTTCATCAGAGATATACCAATGGCGCGTTTTAAAACTGCTCAGCCAACCCACTCGCTGCGTAAACTCGCGGTTGTAGTAGCCACGGCGGTTAGCGGCATGTCTGTTTATGCACAGGCTGCAGAAAAACCAAAAGAAGAAACCATCACCGTTACCGCAGCTCCGGCTGCTCAGGAAAGTGCCTGGGGTCCGGCGGCAACGATTGCGGCAAAACACTCTGCGACAGCAACCAAAACGGATACGCCGATTGAGAAGACTCCACAGTCTGTTTCGGTGATTACCCGTCAAGAGATGGATATCCGTCAGCCAGCGACGGTTAAAGATGCGATGGCCTATACGCCAAGCGTTTTCTCCACCCGCGGCAGCTCATCAACTTATGATGTGGTTTCCATTCGTGGTTTTACCTCGCCGACGACGGTTAACACCAACCAGTATCTGGATGGTATGAAGCTTCAGGGCAATAACTACTCTGAAATTTCGATGGACCCGTATTTCCTGGAACGCGTTGAAGTGATGCGCGGGCCAACCTCTGTGCTGTATGGCAACAGCAACCCAGGCGGTATCGTGAGCATGGTCAGCAAGCGCCCGACCACCGAACCGCTGCGCGAAATTCAGTTCAAGATGGGCACTGATAATCTCTGGCAGACCGGTTTTGACTTTAGTGATGCTATCGATGATGCAGGCGTATGGTCTTACCGTCTGACCGGTTTAGGCCGCAGCCAGGATGCGCAGCAGGATATGGCGAAATCGAGTCGTTACGCCATTGCACCGTCTTTCAGCTGGCGCCCGGATGATAAGACAGATTTCACTTTCCTGAGTAACTTCCAGAGCGATCCGGATGCGGGTTACTACGGCTGGCTGCCGCGTGAAGGTACAGTTGTTCCTTACGTTGACGCGAACGGCAATTCCCACAAGCTGCCGACCGACTTCAATGAAGGCGAGAAAGATAACAAAATGCAGCGCCGCCAGCAGATGGTGGGCTACAGCTTCTCTCACGAGTTCAACGATACCTTCACCGTGCGCCAGAACCTGCGCTACGATCAAGTGAAAACTCTCTACCGTTCGGTATATGGTTATGGCTATATCAATCCTGGCCAGATCCAGCGCAAGTATGTGCGCTCTGACGAGAACCTCAATGCCTTCACTGTTGATACGCAGTTGCAGTCCAACTTCGCCACGGGCGATGTTGATCATACGCTGCTGACTGGCGTTGACTATTCTCGCATGCGTAACGATGTCGATGCGCTGTATGGCGATGCCAGTGCCCTGGATATGAGTAATCCGCAGTATGGCAATCCTGACGTCAAGATTACGTCTCACTATGCCGTACTTAACCGTATGGAGCAGACTGGTCTGTATGCGCAGGATCAGATGGAGTGGAATAAATGGGTGCTGACGTTGGGCGGTCGTTATGACTATGCGATGGCTTCAACCCTGACCCGCTCCAGCAGCTCTCTGGCGCAGAATCACGACCAGCAGTTCACTTGGCGTGGTGGTTTGAACTACCTGTTTGATAATGGTATTTCCCCGTATTTCAGCTATAGCGAATCTTTCGAACCGACTTCTGGCTCGACCAAAGAAGGTAAGCCATTCGATCCTTCTCGTGGTAAGCAGTATGAAGCTGGCGTGAAGTACGTACCTAAAGATATGCCAGTCGTGTTGACCGCAGCGGTATATCAGTTAACCAAGAATAAGAACCTGACCTCCGATCCGAACGATACTACAGGCTGGTATAGCGTTCAGACTGGGGAAATTCGCTCTCGTGGTATTGAATTAGAAGCGAAAGCAGCGGTTAACGAAAATATTAATGTGACGGCTGCCTATAGCTATACCGATGCCGAATACACTGAAGATACAACCTTCAATGGTCAGCGTCCGGCAGAAGTACCACGTAATCAGGCATCTCTGTGGACTGACTACACCTTCTACGATACGGCGTTGAGTGGCCTGACCTTCGGTGCGGGTGTGCGGTATACCGGTTCAACCGTGAGCTACTACAAAAACGTGACTGCGCAGAAAAATGAAGCGTTTAACGTGGCCGGTTATACCGTAGCCGATGCAATGGTGAAATACGATCTGGGCCGCTTCGGCCTGCCGGGTTCGTCTGTTGCCGTTAACGTCAATAACCTGTTCAACCGCGAATACGTCTCCAGCTGCTATAGCGAATATGCATGCTACTGGGGCGCAGAGCGTCAGGTTGTTGCTACCGCAACGTTCCGTTTCTAACCACCTCCAGGGCGCGGATTTTCCGCGCCCTTTAACATGTTGACGGTTATGCAGGACAACACAACTCATTCTGATACGACCTTTTCTCTGGAACAGGTCGTTTTTCGCGTTCCAGGCCGTACGCTTCTTCATCCTCTTTCCTTAACTTTTCCTGCGGGCAAAGTGACCGGTCTTATCGGTCATAACGGCTCGGGCAAATCCACGCTGCTGAAAATGCTTGGCCGCCATCAGCCGCCGTCGGAAGGGGAGATTCTGCTCGACGGTCAGCCGCTGGCGAGCTGGAACAGCAAAGCGTTTGCCCGTAAGGTCGCTTATTTACCGCAGCAGCTGCCGCCCGCAGAAGGGATGACCGTACGTGAACTGGTGGCAATTGGTCGCTACCCGTGGCACGGCGCGCTGGGACGTTTTGGCGTGGCTGACAGAGAGAAGGTGGAAGAAGCGATTTCGCTGGTTGGCCTAAAACCGCTGGCGCATCGCCTGGTGGACAGCCTCTCCGGCGGCGAACGTCAGCGTGCGTGGATAGCCATGCTGGTGGCGCAAGACAGTCGCTGTCTGTTGCTCGATGAACCAACTTCGGCGCTGGATATTGCTCATCAAGTTGATGTGCTAGCGCTGGTGCATCGCCTGAGCCAGCAGCGCGGTCTGACGGTCGTTGCTGTCCTGCACGATATTAATATGGCGGCGCGCTACTGCGATTATCTGGTGGCGCTTCGCGGCGGTGAAATGATTGCTCAGGGAACGCCTGATGAACTGATGCGCAGCGACACGCTGGAGCAGATTTACGGCATTCCAATGGGCATTCTGCCGCATCCAGCCGGTGCTGCACCGGTAAGTTTTGTCTATTGATGACTGATTCGAATTTGATAAACCGTCGCCGTTTTCTGGCGGCGATGGCGCTCTCGCCGCTGCTCTGGCAGATGCAAAAAGCGCAGGCTGCGCCGGTGAATGCCGAACGTATCGTGGCGCTGGAGTGGCTGCCCGTCGAGCTGATGCTGGCGCTGGGCGTAACGCCCTACGGCGTGGCGGATATCCCCAACTACCGCATGTGGGTCAACGAGCCGGTGCTGCCGGACTCGGTGATTGACGTCGGGCTGCGTACCGAACCTAATCTTGAACTGCTGACCCAGATGAAGCCCTCTATGCTGGTCTGGTCTGCAGGTTATGGTCCTTCACCGAAGATCCTCGCGCGAATTGCACCGGGCCGAAGCTTTGCCTTCAGCGATGGCAAACAGCCGCTGGAGCAGGCGCGCCGCTCGCTGCTGGAAATGGCAGACCTGCTCAACAAGCAGGATGTGGCCCATCGTCATCTGGCGAAGTTTGATGCCTATATCGATAGCCTGAAGCCACGTTTTGCACAGCGCGGCGAACGCCCTCTGCTGATGATGTCGCTGCTCGATTCTCGCCATATGCTGGTGTTTGGCCCGAACTGCCTATTCCAGGAGATTCTCGACCGTCTGGGTGTGAAAAACGCCTGGCAGGGTGAAACTAATTTTTGGGGCAGTACGGTGGTCGGTATCGACAGGCTGGCGGCGTACAAAGACGTGGACGTTCTCTGCTTTGATCATGGCAATGAGGCTGATATGCGCCGCCTGGCCGCCACGCCGTTATGGCAGGCGATGCCGTTTGTGCGCGCCAACCGCGTGCAGAACGTCCCGGCGGTGTGGTTCTATGGTGCGACGCTGTCGGCGATGAACTTCGCTCGCATCCTCGATAATGCATTAGGAGGTCAAGCGTGAAAACGACCCGCTCTCCTTTTGCCTCTGTGTTGCTGCTGGCGCTATTTATCCTCGCGCTGGCGCTGACCTGGTTTAACTTCAACCTGGCACTGCCCAACGCGCTTTGGTTCCAGGCAATGCGTCAGCCGGATATCAACGCCATTGACCAGATGCTGTTCCACTACAGCCTATTGCCTCGTCTGGCCATCTCTCTGTTGGTGGGGGCGGGTCTGGGGCTGGTGGGCGTTCTGTTCCAGCAGGTGCTGCGTAACCCGCTGGCTGAGCCAACGACGCTTGGCGTGGCAACCGGTGCCCAACTGGGGATGACGATAACCACGCTGTGGGCGATACCGGGCGTGCTGACTTCGCAGTTTGCCGCCCTGGCGGGTGCCTGTATCGTGGGCGCGCTGGTGTTTGGTGTGGCGTGGGGTAAACGTCTCTCGCCGGTGACGCTGATTCTGGCCGGGCTGGTGGTGAGCCTGTACTGCGGCGCAATCAACCAGCTGATGGTGATTTTCCATCACGACCAGCTGCAAAGCATGTTCCTGTGGAGCACCGGGACGCTGACGCAAACCGACTGGAGCGTGGTACAGCGTCTGTGGCCACAGCTGTTGGGCGGCGTGATGCTGACGCTGCTGCTGCTGCGCCCGTTAACGTTGATGGGCCTGGATGACGGCGTGGCGCGCAACCTGGGGCTGGCGCTGTCGCTGGCACGTCTGGGCGCGCTGACGCTGGCTATCGTTATCAGTGCGTTCCTCGTCAATGCGGTGGGGATTATTGGCTTTATCGGCCTGTTTGCGCCGCTGCTGGCGAAGATGCTCGGCGCACGACGTTTGCTATCCCGACTGATGCTGGCACCGCTGATTGGTGCGCTGATTCTGTGGCTTTCTGACCAGCTTATTCTCTGGCTCACCCGCGTGTGGATGGAAGTCTCTACCGGCTCCGTGACCGCGCTGATTGGCGCACCGCTGTTGCTTTGGCTGTTACCTCGACTGCGTAGCATGAGCGCACCGTCAATGAACGCCAGCGATAGCGTGGCAAATGAACGTCAGAACGTGCAGTGGTTTGCGCTGGGCGGTTTGGTGATTCTGCTGGCGGCGATGTTCGTTGCCCTGTCGCTGGGGCGCGATGCGCACAGTTGGCACTGGGCGAGCGCTACGCTGCTTGACGAGCTGGCGCAGTGGCGCTGGCCGCGCATTGCGTCGGCATTGATTGCGGGTGTGATGCTGGCGGTGGCGGGCTGCATTATTCAGCGCTTAACGGGTAACCCGATGGCGAGCCCGGAAGTGCTGGGGATAAGCTCCGGTGCGGCGTTCGGCGTGGTCTTGATGTTGTTTGTGGTGCCGGGCAACGCGTTTGGTTGGCTGCTACCCGCGGGGAGTCTGGGGGCGGCGGTGACGCTGCTGATTATCTTGATTGCCGCCGGGCGCGGTGGATTTTCGCCGCATCGCATGCTGCTGGCGGGGATGGCGCTCAGTACCGCATTTACTATGCTGCTGATGATGCTGCAAGCGAGCGGTGACCCGCGCATGGCGCAGATCCTGACGTGGATCTCCGGTTCAACCTATAACGCGACCGGTGAGCAGGTGGTGCAGTCGGCTATCGCGATGGTGATTTTACTGCTGCTGGTGCCGCTGTGCCGTCGCTGGTTAACCATTCTGCCGCTGGGCGGTGAGACGGCGCGGTCTATCGGGATGGCGCTCTCTCCGGCACGTATCGGCCTGCTGCTGCTGGCAGCGTGCCTGACGGCGGCGGCCACGCTGACCATCGGGCCGCTAAGCTTTGTTGGGCTGATGGCGCCGCATATTGCGCGCATGATGGGCTTCCGTCGTACGATGCCGCATATTGTGATTTCCGCGCTGATCGGGGGACTGATGCTGGTGTTTGCCGACTGGTGTGGACGCATGCTGATGTTCCCGTATCAGGTGCCAGCAGGGCTGCTGTCGACCTTTATCGGTGCGCCGTACTTTATCTATCTGCTGAGAAAGCAGAGCCGGTAGGTTTCCCGGCGTCGCTGTGCTCGGCCGGGCTACAAAATGGCCATGCTTATCTGCATGGCCATTTTTTATTGCCTGCTGTTGTAGCCCGGCCAAGCGCAGCGCCGCCGGGATAGGTCAGACTTACAGCTTCGCAAACACCCGACGCGCCGCGTCAATGGTGTTATTGATGTCTTCTTCGCTGTGGGCGATGGACATAAAGCCCGCTTCAAACGCCGACGGTGCCAGGTACACGCCTTCATCCAGCATCAGGTGGAAGAAACGCTTAAAGCGCTCAACGTCGCACTTCAGCACGTCCTGATAGCAGGTGACTTCTTTACCCTCGGTAAAGAAGATCCCGAACATCCCGCCCACGTTGTTCACCACCAGTGGAATGCCGGTCTCTTGCGCGGCATCCAGCAGTCCTTGTGCCAGTTGGTTGGTCAGATCGGTCAGCGTTTCGTGTACGCCCGGCTGTGCCACTTCGGTCAGGCAAGCAAAGCCCGCTGCCATCGCGATTGGGTTACCGGAAAGCGTACCTGCCTGGTACACCGGGCCCGTTGGTGCCAGCGCGTCCATCACGTCGCGACGGCCACCGAAAGCGCCCACCGGCATACCGCCGCCGATGATTTTGCCAAGGCAGGTCAGATCCGGCACCACGTCGTAGTAGGACTGTGCCCCTGCCAGCGCCACGCGAAAGCCGGTCATCACTTCATCGATAATCAGCAGCGCGCCAAACTCGTCGCACAGCGCGCGCAGGCCCGGCAGGAAATCAGCCTGCGGTGGAATGCAGTTCATGTTACCGGCAACCGGTTCAACGATGATGCAGGCAATCTCCTGTGGGAACTGCTCGAACGCGGCGCGTACGGAAGCCAGATCGTTATAAGTACAGGTGAGGGTGTGCTTAGCGAAGTCCGCCGGTACGCCCGGTGAATTTGGCTGGCCGAGGGTCAGCGCGCCGGAACCCGCTTTCACCAGCAGGCAGTCGGCGTGGCCGTGGTAGCAGCCTTCGAATTTGATGATTTTGTCACGGCCGGTGAAACCGCGCGCCAGACGGATGGCGCTCATGGTGGCTTCGGTACCGGAGTTCACCATACGCACCATGTCCATGGTTGGCACCAGTTCGGTCACCAGCTTCGCCATGGTCACTTCCATTTCGGTTGGTGCGCCGAAGCTCAGGCCGCGCTCTGCCGCTTCAATCACCGCATTGCGGATGGCAGGGTGGTTATGACCCAGCACCATCGGCCCCCAGGAACCGACATAATCGATATAGGCTTTGCCATCCACGTCGTACAGATAGGCACCGTCCGCACGCTCGATAAACAGCGGCGTACCGCCGACACCGGTGAAAGCACGTACCGGTGAGTTGACCCCGCCAGGGATAAGTTCACGCGCTGCGCTATAGAGGTTTTCAGATTTGCTCATTGCCAGGATCCTGGTTCGTGAAAAATGTTTTGTCCGCTATTCTAAATTATTCCACAGAAGTTATGAAATTTTTGCCTGATTGCAACAAAGCACTCGTAGCGTAATTTTTTCGCGACGTAGCGCACAGGCTTGGGTAAAATGCCCTCCCTTCCTATTTGTATTACCAATTAGTGATGACGGTATGAAAGCAGAAATACCCCCTTTAGAGGCACAGCGAATAGTGCATAAACGTCGCCGCGATGTGGTGCGTAAATTACTGAACCGCGATAAAACACCGCTGATGGTGCTGCTGATGTCCGCCGTAGTCGGCACGCTTGTTGGGGTGGTTGGCGTGGCATTTGAACATGCGGTGAACTGGGTGCTGAACGTGCGTATCGGTACGTTGGTGCAGGTTGCCGACCACTGGTATCTGGTCTGGCCGCTGGCGTTTATCCTGTCGGCGCTGTTAGCCATGTTCGGCTACTGGCTGATGCGACGTTTTGCGCCGGAAGCGGGCGGCTCGGGCATTCCGGAAATTGAAGGCGCGCTGGAAGACCTGCGCCCGGTTCGCTGGTGGCGCGTGCTGCCGGTGAAATTCTTTGGCGGCTTGGGGACGCTCGGCTCGGGCATGGTGCTTGGACGCGAAGGTCCAACGGTCCAGATTGGTGGGAATATCGGGCGCATGGTAGGCGATATCTTCCGCCAGCGCGGCGAAGAATCGCGCCACACCTTACTGGCAACCGGCGCGGCAGCGGGGCTGTCGGCGGCGTTTAACGCGCCGCTTGCGGGGATCCTCTTTATTATTGAAGAGATGCGCCCGCAGTTCCGCTACAGCCTTATCTCCATTAAAGCGGTGTTTACCGGCGTTATTATGTCGAGCATCGTGTTCCGTATCTTCAACGGCGAAACGCCGGTGATTGAAGTCGGCAAACTGAGCAATGCGCCGGTTAACACGCTGTGGCTTTATCTGGTATTGGGTGTGATTTTTGGCTGTGTTGGCCCGCTGTTTAATACCCTGGTGCTGAAAACACAGGATATGTTTTTCCGTATTCATGGCGGCAATACGAAAAAATGGGTGTTGATTGGTGGTCTGATTGGCGGTGGCTGTGGTGTGCTGGGGCTGTTTCAGTCGGCGGCGGCGGGCGGTGGTTTTAACCTGATTCCGATTGCGGCGGCGGGCAACTTTACCGTCGGAACGCTGCTGTTTCTGTTTGTGGCTCGTGTTATCACCACGCTCTTGTGCTTCTCTTCCGGTGCGCCGGGCGGTATTTTCGCGCCGATGCTGGCGCTGGGCACCTTGCTGGGCACGGCCTTTGGTGTGGCGGCGATGCATCTCTTTCCTGCCTACAATCTGGATGCGGGGACCTTTGCTATCGCCGGAATGGGCGCGCTGTTGGCGGCTTCTGTGCGTGCGCCGCTCACCGGGATTGTGCTGGTGCTGGAGATGACCGACAATTATCAGCTCATTTTGCCAATGATTATTACCGGGCTCGGTGCCACGCTATTAGCGCAGTTCCTCGGCGGACAACCGCTCTACGCCACGATTCTGGCGCGCACCCTGGCGAAGCAGGAGGCCGAGCAAGAGGCGAAAGCCAGGCAGTCGGCCCCGGAGAATACTTGAACGATTTACTAGGGTATTAGATAATGGCCAAAAGAGTCGGGTTATTATTTGCCCAGACCCGCTGTATTAATGGGAGCAAAAAATGAGTGATGACGTAGTGCTGCCGCTGGAGTTTACCGACGCCGCAGCCAAAAAAGTAAAAGTCCTGATTGCGGATGAAGAGAATCCAAACCTGAAGCTGCGTGTGTACATCACGGGCGGCGGTTGCAGCGGCTTCCAGTATGGCTTTACCTTTGATGACCAGATCAACGAAGGCGACATGACCATCGAGAAACAGGGCGTAGGCCTGGTGGTCGACCCGATGAGCCTGCAGTATCTGGTAGGCGGTTCGGTGGATTACACCGAAGGTCTGGAAGGTTCTCGCTTTATCGTAACCAACCCAAATGCAACCAGCACCTGCGGCTGCGGTTCTTCCTTCAGCATCTAAGCTTGCTGACCAGATAAATGAAAAGCCCACCGAATGGTGGGCTTTTTTTGTATTTCTTGTAGCCCGGACGAGGTGCGCTAGCGTCGACTCCGGGGCATCCCCATCGGCGCTGTGCTTGGCCGGGCTACACAGGTTTAACGCCAGTTATCGTCCAGAGCAAAGGTCGGCAGCTTCAGATGCCAGCGAATGGCCGCCAGGCGAATGGCCAGCGTCACCACCATTCCCATCATGCTGGCGTTTTCCAGCGGTACCTGGAAAGTGTAATAGGCGGTGGCGTGCACAATCCCGCCGATAATACAGGCGGTGGCATAGATTTCTGTTCGTAGAATCATCGGCACTTCACGTGCCAGTACGTCGCGGATTATCCCGCCACCCACGCCGGTGACCACGCCCATGCAGACGGCGACAAGCGGCCCAGAGTGGGCGAGAAACGCTTTGTTCACGCCGATACCAACAAACACGGCGAGCCCCACGGCATCGAGCACCGGCAGCACCCATTTGGGCAGGCGGCGCGGCTGACGCACCAGAACAATCGTGAGCATACTGGTCACCATCGCCACCACCAGGTCCGTGGGGTCTTTCACCCAGAATACCGGGCCGTTGGCCAGCGCCATATCGCGAATGGTCCCACCACCGACGGCGGTAACGACTCCCAGTACCAATACGCCAAAAGGGTCCATCCGTAGCTTTCCCGCCAGCAGTACGCCGGAGACCGCGAAAACGATGGTGCCTACAATATCCAGCCAATAGACAAGCATGACCAATTACCCGATTAATTAACCTGCGACAGCGCAGTACAGAGTTGTTTTGCGGCGAGGATAATACGTGGGCTCGCGCGTTCAAACCAGTCACTATTGAGGGGAATAATCGGGATTGTGAGCTGGCTTGCCCAGTACTGCTGGATTTTCGGAATCTGACCTACATCGCCGGCCGCGACAATCACCTGCGGCTTACGCATCAGCACCTGTTCGCGACTTACCTGAGGCCAGGCTACCCGGCTGTCGGCAAAGATGTTTTGACCGCCGCAGATTTCCAGCACCTGGTTCTGAATGGCGCTTTTGTTGCTGGTGAAAATAGGGTTAAAGCCAAACTGCATAAAGACCCGTTTTTTCGGCTTACTGGCGTACTGCGCCTTTAGCTGTGCGTAGTCGCTCAGCAGCGCGGTGGCCGCCTGCTCGGCTTTCTCCGGGTGTGGACTCCATTTCGCCAGTTGGCGAAGCGTCGCGGCAATTTCTTCAATACTGTGCGTATCAACCCACAGGACGGTAATACCCAGCGAACGCAGTTGGTTGACCTGGCGTTCGGCGTTGCCTTCTTTCCACGCTAATACGACGTCCGGGTGCAGCGCGACTATACGTTCAAGGTTAATCCCTTGCCAGGAGGCGACCTGTTCTATCTCTTTTGCGGCGGCGGGGTAGTCAGACCAGGCGCTGACGCCAACGGGCGTGATCCCGGCGGCAAAGGCCAGTTCGGTATTCGCAGGGGATAGGGTGATAACCCGCGGCGCGGCGAAAAGCCACGCCGGGGTGCTAAGCAGCAGGGCAAGTAGCCCTGTTATCAGCCGCTTAGCCACGCGCCAGTTTCTGTACCAGCGTTTCGACCATCAGGGTCGACTGCTTCGCGGCAACGGCCAGGAACTCTTCGAAGCTCAGGTGAGACTGCTGATCGGCAACGTCGGAAATCGCGCGAACGACTACGAACGGCACGCCAAAGTTGTGGCAAACGTGGGCAATAGCCGTGGCTTCCATCTCTACGGCAATGGCCTGCGGGAAGTTGTGACGGATTTTCGCCAGCGCGACGGAGCCGTTGATGAAGGCATCACCGCTGACGATCAGGCCGCGCACGGCGTTCAGGTCGAGGGATTTGATGCACGCTTCAGCGGCGGCAATCAGTTTGTCGTCGGCTTTAAACGCCGCAGGGCAACCTGCCATCTGGCCAATTTCGTAGCCGAATGCGGTAACGTCGGCATCGTGGTAGCGCGCTTCGTCAGAAACCACGATATCGCCCACTTTCAGCGTTGGCGCAAGGCCGCCCGCAGAGCCGGTGTTGATAATCACGTCTGGCTGGCAGCGCTCCAGCAGCAGCGCAGCACCCATTGCGGCGGCAACTTTACCAATGCCGGACTTCAGTAACGCGACATCTACGCCGTTCAGCTGACCCGTGTAGATTTCGCTACCGCCGATGGTGATAGTCTGACGATTTTCGATTTTGTCACGCAGCAGCGTAACTTCTTCTTCCATTGCGCCAATAATGCCGATTTTCATAGATTTACTCGCGATGTGCCATGTTTAAAGGCATAGTCTATCATGCGGTTCAGGGGAAGCGCATTGCTTGCGACGGAGAGGCTATGACTAAGATTGATTTTCGCAATAAAATTAACTGGCGTCGGCGCTATCGTTCACCGCAGGGTGTCAGCTCCGAACATGAGATTCTGCGCATTTTTGAAAGCGATCGCGGGCGCATTATCAACTCACCGGCGATACGTCGCTTGCAGCAGAAAACGCAGGTGTTTCCGCTGGAGCGTAACGCGGCTGTCCGTACCCGCCTCACGCACTCGATGGAAGTCCAGCAGGTGGGGCGTTACATCGCCAAAGAGATACTGAGCCGCTTAAAAGAGAAAAAGCTGCTGGAAGTTTACGGGCTGGATGACTTGACCGGGCCGTTTGAAAGTATCGTAGAGATGGCCTGCCTGATGCACGATATCGGCAACCCGCCGTTTGGTCATTTTGGTGAAGCGGCAATCAACGACTGGTTTAGCCAGCGTCTGGCCCCGAAAGATGCGCTGAGTCAGCCATTAAGCCATGATCGCTGTGAAGTTGCCGACCTGCGGTTGAGAGAGGGCGAAGAGACGCTCAATACGCTGCGCAGCAAAGTGCGTCAGGACCTGTGCCATTTTGAAGGGAACGCGCAGGGGATCCGCCTGGTACATACCCTGATGCGCATGAACCTGACCTGGGCGCAGGTGGGGTGCATCTTAAAATATACGCGCCCGGCCTGGTGGGCGACAGAGACCCCGGCGACGCACAGCTATTTAATGAAAAAGCCCGGTTACTACCTGGCGGAAGAGCCCTATATTGAACGTTTACGTAAAGAACTGGATTTAGCACCTTACAATCGCTTCCCATTAACCTGGATTATGGAAGCAGCGGATGATATTTCTTATTGTGTGGCTGACCTCGAAGATGCGGTGGAAAAACGCGTCTTCAGCGTCGAGCTGTTGTATCAGCATTTATATGACGCCTGGCCGGAGCATAACAAAGGCTCGTTGTTTGCTCAGGTCGTCGAAAATGCGTGGGATAAATCCCGTTCAAACTCATTAAGCCGTAGCACAGAAGATCAGTTCTTTATGTATTTGCGGGTGAATACATTAAATAAACTGGTGCCTTACGCGGCACAGCGGTTTATTGAAAATCTTCCGAAGATTTATCAGGGTGATTTTAACCATGCGCTGCTGGAAGATGACAGTAGCTACAGCCAATTGCTGAAGCTATATAAGAATGTTGCAAGAAAACATGTGTTTAGCCATCCAGAGGTTGAGCAACTTGAACTCCAGGGCTACCGGGTGATTGGTGGGTTGTTGGATATTTACGCGCCTTTGCTTAAATTATCCTTAAGCGATTTTAGTGAGCTTGCAGAACAAGAACGTGTGCGCCACTTGCCTATCGAATCCCGGCTATTTTGCAAGCTCTCAACACGCCATCGTTTAGCTTACGTTGAGGCAGTAAATAAACTTTCTCGTGATTCCGTCGATTTTCCGGTAATGGAATATTATTATCGTTGTCGCCTGCTTCAGGATTATATCAGCGGGATGACGGATCTCTACGCATGGGATGAATATCGTCGCTTGATGGCGGTAGAATAATCAGAAGTTTTGTAAAGACGCTCAATAAATTTTTACTTTTAGCTGATGCAGTTGCACGGAACTTAGTGCCATAAAGTGAATCTGATAGTCACGAACATAGCAATTTTGCGTAATCTGATATTGAGATTGAAACACATGAAAAAAACCACGTTAGCAATGAGTGCACTGGCTCTTAGTTTAAGTCTGGCTCTGTCTCCGTTGTCCGCTAGCGCGGCCGAGACGGCATCTTCTTCCGCATCCGCTGCGCAGCCAATGCCAAGTCTGGCACCGATGCTGGAAAAGGTGATGCCGTCTGTCGTCAGCATTAATGTTGAGGGCAGCACAACGGTAAACACGCCGCGTATGGGACGTAACTTCCAGCAGTTCTTCGGCGACAACTCGCCGTTCTGCCAGGACGGTTCCCCGTTCCAGAGCTCCCCGTTCTGTCAGGGCGGCGCTGGCCCGGATGGCGGCAACCAGCCGCAGCAGCAACAGAAATTTATGGCCCTTGGTTCTGGGGTCGTGATTGACGCCGCGAAAGGCTACGTCGTCACCAACAACCACGTGGTGGATAACGCCAATTCCATTAAGGTTCAGCTGAGTGACGGTCGTAAGTTTGACGCGAAAGTGGTGGGTAAAGACCCGCGTTCCGACATTGCGCTGATTCAGATTCAGGATCCGAAAAACCTGACGGCAATTAAGCTGGCGGACTCTGACGCCCTGCGCGTTGGTGACTACACCGTGGCTATCGGTAACCCGTTTGGTCTGGGTGAAACCGTGACTTCCGGTATCGTCTCCGCGCTGGGTCGTAGCGGCCTGAACGTTGAAAACTACGAAAACTTTATCCAGACCGATGCGGCCATTAACCGCGGTAACTCCGGCGGCGCGCTGGTGAACCTGAACGGCGAGCTTATCGGTATTAACACCGCTATCCTCGCACCGGACGGCGGTAACATCGGTATCGGCTTCGCCATCCCGAGCAATATGGTGAAAAACCTGACCGACCAGATGGTGAAATTTGGCCAGGTGAAACGCGGTGAGCTGGGCATTATGGGGACCGAACTGAACTCCGAGCTGGCGAAAGCGATGAAGGTCGACGCTCAGCGCGGTGCTTTCGTAAGCCAGGTCATGCCGAACTCTTCTGCGGCGAAAGCCGGGATTAAAGCCGGTGACGTGATTACCTCACTGAACGGTAAGGCGATCAGTAGCTTCGCGGCACTTCGTGCGCAGGTCGGCACCATGCCGGTAGGCAGCAAAATCAGCCTTGGCCTGCTGCGTGACGGTAAGCCGGTAACGGTAGAACTAGAACTTCAGCAGAGCAGCCAGACCCAGGTTGACTCCAGCTCTATCTTCAGCGGTATCGAAGGGGCTGAAATGAGCAACAAAGGTCAGGACAAAGGCGTGGTGGTGAATACCGTGAAAGCGGGTTCTCCGGCAGCGCAGATTGGCCTGAAGAAAGGGGACATTATCGTGGGCGCTAACCAGCAGGCGGTGAAAAACATCGCTGAGCTGCGCAAAATCCTCGATAGTAAACCTTCCGTACTGGCGCTGAACATCCAGCGTGGCGATAGCTCCATCTACCTGCTGATGCAGTAATCGTGACCTCAACCCTTTCCCCGCCCGGGGAAAGGGTTTTTCCCTTCGTAATGTGAAGCACCCCACAACTCCATAGTTCTCAACCGTGCTTTGTGCATTTGCACAGTGCGGCGCTTTTGTATCTTTCTTATCATGTAACCTGCTCATAGGAGGGGTTCATGGCTAGCTGGCATCTTGATACTAAAATGGCGCAGGATATCGTGGCGCGCACCATGCGCATTATCGATACCAATATTAACGTAATGGATGCCCGCGGTCGCATTATCGGCAGTGGCGATCGTGAGCGTATTGGGGAATTGCACGAAGGCGCGCTGCTGGTGCTCTCTCAAGGGCGCGTGGTGGACATCGACGATGCCGTTGCCCGACACCTGCACGGGGTGCGTCAGGGGATTAACCTGCCGCTGCGCCTGGAAGGCGAGATTGTCGGCGTTATTGGCCTGACCGGAGAGCCTGAAACGCTGCGAAAATACGGCGAGCTGGTGTGCATGACGGCGGAGATGATGCTGGAACAGTCTCGTCTGATGCACCTGCTGGCGCAGGATAGCCGCCTGCGTGAAGAGTTGGTGATGAACCTGATTCAAGCCGAAGAGAACACCCCGGCGCTGACCGAATGGGCGCAGCGACTGGGCATTGACCTCAATCAGCCGCGTGTGGCGGCGGTGGTGGAAGTCGACAGCGGGCAGTTGGGCGTTGACAGCGCGATGGCTGAGCTTCAGCAGCTGCAAAATGCGCTGACGACGCCAGAGCGTAATAACCTGATTGCGATAGTTTCGCTGACCGAAATGGTGGTGCTGAAACCGGCGCTCAACCAGTTTGGACGCTGGGATGCAGAAGATCACCAGAAGCGAGTAGAACAGCTGATTTCCCGCATGAAAGAGAATGGGCATCTGCGTTTTCGCGTGGCGCTCGGCAACTACTTTACCGGGCCGGGCAGTATCGCCCGTTCCTACCGTACGGCGCGCACCACCATGATGGTGGGTAAACAGCGCATGCCGGAGAGCCGTAGCTATTTTTACCAGGATTTGATGCTGCCAGTACTGCTCGACAGCCTCCGCGGTGGCTGGCAGGCCAACGAGCTGTCGCGTCCGCTGATGCGCCTGAAGGCGATGGATAATAATGGCCTGCTGCGTCGGACGTTGACGGCATGGTTTCGCAACAATGTGCAGCCGCTGGCGACCTCAAAGGCGCTGTTTATTCACCGAAATACGCTGGAGTATCGATTGAACCGAATTTCGGAGCTGACCGGGCTTGATTTGGGGAATTTCGACGACAGGCTGCTGCTGTATATTGCGTTGCAGTTGGATGAACAACGATGAGCTAATGGAACCCGGGGTCGCTTGCGCTCGCCCGGGAAGACAAACCGCATAAAACTTACTTATTGCGGGTCAACTTCTCCAGATCGGCTTCAATTTCGCTGATCTTGTTGGTGACGACGCTTTCGAGATGGCGCAGATCGTCAAGGATCTTACGCTTAAGATCGACTTCCGTGCGATCGCGCTGGCAGATTTGGTCCAGCTCATCAATCACGTAGCGCAGATTTGGGCTTATCTCCTGCACTTCCTTGAAACCCTGACCATCACCGGCGATGGTTTTACGCTGGCGCGGATATTTGAACTTCACGCTCTTGGCGAAAAACTCACCCTTGTCCTTCTGGAAATAGATTTTCAGGATATCGTTGTTGGCTTCCTGCCGGAGGCTGTAACGATCGATTTCATCGGGATTGGTAATCCCCAGGCTTTTCAAATTATCGTACATAGCGGTACCCCTGTTCTAAATTAACTATTGAATAATTAACGAAAAAATCTATTTCCGCCAGCTTACGAATAAAAAAAAGCGGGGTTGCCCCCGCTTTTTCGCATCTTATTAATCGATAGTACGCAGTAGCTCGTTGATGCCCACTTTACCGCGGGTTTTGGCATCCACTTTCTTCACAATCACCGCGCAGTACAGGCTGTATTTGCCGTCTTTGGATGGTAGGTTGCCGGAAACGACAACGGAGCCTGCCGGTACGCGACCATAGAAGACTTCGCCGGTTTCGCGGTCGTAGATTTTGGTGCTCTGACCCAGGTATACGCCCATAGAGATTACGGAACCTTCTTCTACGATAACGCCTTCAACGACTTCGGAGCGTGCGCCGATGAAGCAGTTGTCTTCGATGATGGTTGGGTTAGCCTGCAGTGGTTCCAGAACGCCACCGATGCCAACGCCGCCGGACAGGTGAACGTTTTTACCGATCTGCGCGCAAGAACC
This sequence comes from Kluyvera ascorbata ATCC 33433, assembly GCF_000735365.1. Lineage (GTDB taxonomy): Bacteria > Pseudomonadota > Gammaproteobacteria > Enterobacterales > Enterobacteriaceae > Kluyvera > Kluyvera ascorbata. Next base: position 51,385 of record NZ_JMPL01000006.1, read on the forward strand.
GACGGTCGCCCAGGTATCCACCATGGAGCCTTCGTCAACGTAAGCACCGATGTTCACGTAGGATGGCATCAGTACGGTGTTGCGAGCGATGAATGCGCCCTGACGAACCGCAGCCGGTGGCACTACGCGGAAACCTTCTTTCTGGAAACGCGCTTCGTCGTAGTCAGCGAATTTCATTGGTACTTTATCGAAGTAGCGGCTTTCCGCACCGTCGATAACCTGGTTATCGTTAATACGGAAAGAGAGCAGAACCGCTTTCTTCAGCCACTGGTGAGTTACCCACTGACCGTCAATCTTTTCAGCGACACGCAGCGCGCCGGAATCCAGCAGGGAAATCACCTGGTTAACCGCTTCGCGGGTTACGGTATCCACATTTGCCGGCGTGATGTCGGCGCGACGCTCAAAAGCGGACTCAATAACGTTCTGTAATTGCTGCATTGTTTCTCTTTCCATTTACTTAAAAAAAATACGTCACCCTTTATCGTTTGGATTGAGGGCTGCTGTCAACCGTTGTTGCACTTCTTGTTGGAGCACATTATTAAGCGCACGCCGGTCGGCGGTGGCGATTATAAATAAATCTTCTACTCGTTCACCAATTGTCGTAATTCTCGCCCCGTGGAGCGAGATCCCGAGGTCGGCAAACACCTGGCCGACGCGAGCGAGCAGGCCGGGCTGATCGAGGGCAATCAGTTCGAGGAACGATTTCCGGTCGGTGTGGGTCGGCAGGAAATTGACTTCGGTATCGACCGAGAAATGGCGCAGTTTTGCCGCCTGACGACGCGGCTGCGGCGGCTGCCAACTGCGTTGAGTAATTGCCTGTTCCAGCCCAAAACGAATGGCTTCATGGCGGTCACCGGAGAGCGGACTGCCGTCTGGCTCAAGTACGATAAAGGAGTCCATCGCCATGCCGTCACGGGTGGTGAAAATCTGCGCGTCGTGCACGCTGAGATTGCGGCGGTCGAGCTCGGCGCAAACGGCGGCAAACAGATACGGTCTGTCCGGGCTCCAGATAAAAATCTCGGTACCGCCGCGGGTGGCCTGCGGACTGAGCAAGATCATCGGCTGGGTGAGGTCGTGCTTCAACAGATGACGGGCGTGCCATGCAAGCTGGTTTGGCGTGTGGCGCACAAAATAGTTGGCGCGACAGCGGTTCCAGATTTGGTGCAGCGTCTCCTCATTAATGTTGTCCATACGCAGCAGCGCCAGCGCCTGCATCTGATGATGGCGGACGCGCTCGCGCATATCCGGCGTGTTCTGCATCCCACGACGCAGCTGCTTTTCGGTGGCGAAGTAGAGCTCGCGCAACAGGCTCTGCTTCCAGCTATTCCACAGGGTTTCGTTGGTTGCGCAGATATCGGCGACCGTCAGGCACACAAGGAAACGCAGACGGTGCTCGGTCTGCACCTCTTCGGCAAACTGCTTGATCACTTCCGGGTCCTGAATATCGCGGCGTTGAGCGGTGACCGACATCAGCAGATGCTGACGTACCAGCCAGGCAACTAATTGGGTTTCCCGCGAGTTCAGACCGTGTAGCTCGGCGAACTTCAGGACATCCTGCGCGCCAAGAATGGAGTGGTCGCCGCCGCGCCCTTTGGCAATATCGTGGAACAGGGCGGCAATCAGGATAAGCTCTGGATGGTTCAGCCGCGGCCAGAGATCGACGCACAGCGGGTGGCGCGAACGCGTCTCTTCATTGGCGAAGCTCTCGAGCTTCAGCAATACGCGAATGGTGTGTTCATCGACCGTGTAGGCATGGAACAGGTCAAACTGCATCTGACCGACGATATACGACCACTGCGGCATGTAGGCCCACAGTACGCTGTGGCGATGCATCGGCAGCAGGCCGCGGCTGACGGCGCCCTGGTGGCGAAGCATGCTCAGGAACAGCTCACGCGCTTCCGGGATATAGCACAGCGGCTGGCTGAGGTGACGACGGGCATGGCGCAGATGACGTAACGTGGTCGAGTAAATACCGGTAATGCTGCTGTTACGCACCATGATGTGGAACATGCGCAGAATGGCCTGCGGCTCGCGGATGAACAGGGTGTCGTCGCGCAGGTCGATAAGCGTACCGCGCAGTTGGAAATCGTCGTCAATCGCTCGCGGCTTTTCATCTTCAGTGAGGGCGAGAATCGCTTCGTCAAACAGCTGCAACAGCATGTGGTTTAGCTCGCCGACGCGGCGGGTGACGCGATAGAAATCCTTCATCATATGTTCGATCGGCTGGTTGCCTTCGCCTTCGTATTTCAGGCGACGGGCAACGCTGAGCTGGCGGTCGAACAGCAGGCGGTTGTCATAGCGATTGAGTTCGAGGTGCAGAGCGAAGCGGATGCGCCACAGCAGGTGTAGACATTCGTTTAACTCATTGCGCTCGGCTTCGGTCAGGAAGCCGAAGCTCACCATCTCATCCATTGAGGTCGCGCCAAAGTGACGGCGAGCGACCCACTGAATGGTATGGATATCGCGCAGGCCGCCGGGGCTGCTTTTAATATCGGGTTCGAGGTTGTAGCTGGTGCCGTGATAGCGCTGGTGGCGCGCCTCTTGTTCGGCAACTTTGGCCGGGAAGAACGTTTCTGACGGCCAGAAGCCTTCGCTGAAAATATGCTTTTGTAGTTCGAGGAACAGCGCCACATCGCCAATCAGCAGGCGTGATTCAATCAGGTTGGTGGCGACGGTTAAGTCTGATAAGCCTTCCAGCAGACACTCTTCCAGCGTACGTACGCTGTGGCCTACTTCTAGCTTGATATCCCACAGCAGCGTCAGCAGTTCGCCGATTTTCTGCGCCTGCTCATCGGGCAGCTTTTTGCGGCTCAGTATCAGCAGGTCAACGTCGGAAAGCGGGTGCAGCTCACCGCGACCATAGCCGCCCACGGCGACCAGCGCCGCATCTTCTACGGGACCAAAACCGTACAGCAGCCACAGGCGTTGCAGCAGTTGGTCGATAAATTCGGTGCGCGCTTCAATCAATTGCTCGGCAGAGATGCCTTCATCAAAGGCAACGCCCAGCCAGCGCTGAAACTCATCGAGCCGGTTTTTGATATCGGTGCAGTTCAGACTGGCTTCGGGCCAATCGACCGGATTCTCCGGCTGGCCGGGCAGGGCAGGGAGGATTGTACAAGCCAGTTCAGGTATGGAGTTACTCATAGCGCGCGCCGCCCATAAGAAAAAACTATCACCCATAAAAAAAGCCGGCATTCGCCGGCTTTCGTTATTCGTTGTGCGAGATTATCGCCGGGATGGTGTCATCCTTGCGTAACGTCAGTATTTCGCAGCCGTTGTCTGTCACCACAATAGTATGCTCGTACTGCGCAGACAAGCTTCGGTCTTTGGTTTTTACCGTCCAGCCGTCTTTCATGGTGCGGATTTCTTTCTTACCGGCGTTAACCATCGGCTCGATAGTAAAGGTCATGCCCTGTTTCAGCACCACGTCAGTTTCGCGAGAGTCGTAGTGCAGTACCTGCGGCTCTTCATGGAAGCCGCGGCCAATGCCGTGACCGCAGTATTCGCGTACCACAGAGAACCCTTCCGCTTCCACAAACTTCTGGATAGCTGCGCCAATTTCACGCAGGTTCACGCCCGGTTTCACCATTTTCAGTGCCACATACAGGCTTTCCTGAGTCACGCGGCACAGACGCTCGCCCAGAATGGTTGGTTTACCCACGATAAACATTTTGGAGGTGTCACCGTGGAACTCGTCTTTGATGACCGTGACGTCGATGTTGACGATGTCGCCATCTTTCAGGTGTTTTTCGTCATCCGGAATACCGTGGCATACCACTTCATTAATGGAGATGCAGACGGATTTCGGGAAACCGTGGTAGTTCAGGCAGGCGGAGACCGCTTTCTGCTCGTTGACGATGTAGTCGTTGCAGATGCGGTCCAGTTCGCCGGTGGTCACGCCAGGCTTCACGTACGGTTCGATCATTTCCAGCACTTCGGCGGCCAGGCGGCCGGCAACGCGCATTTTTTCAATATCTTCAGGGGTCTTAATAGAAATCGCCATGGAATATGTCCATCAGTGTCGATTTTTTCGACAATAATTGAGTGTTAGTAATGTCAATGTTAACAGCCCGAGGCGCCTGGTGCCAAATTGAGAATCATTCTGAACTTCGCCTTTCGTGCCCTGCGTCGGAGATAACAACTGTTGGTATCTGCGCCGCTTTTATGGTATAAAGCGCGCCGAACTTCCGCTCATTCTTGTTTTGTCCGGAAGCGACAAATCTCACTTTGTGTAAATAACACACACGTATCGGCACATATTCCGGGGTGCCCTTCGGGGTCGGTAATATGGGATACGTGGAGGCATAACCCCAACTTAATCTATAGAGGTTTTAACCATGGCAACTGTTTCCATGCGCGACATGCTCAAGGCTGGTGTACACTTCGGTCACCAGACCCGTTACTGGAACCCGAAAATGAAGCCTTTCATCTTCGGCGCACGTAACAAAGTTCACATCATCAACCTTGAGAAAACTGTACCAATGTTCAACGAAGCTCTGGCTGAACTGAACAAGATCTCTTCTCGTAAAGGCAAAATCCTTTTCGTTGGTACTAAACGCGCTGCAAGCGAAGCTGTGAAAGATGCTGCTCTGAGCTGCGACCAGTTCTTCGTGAACCATCGCTGGCTGGGCGGTATGCTGACTAACTGGAAAACCGTTCGTCAGTCCATCAAACGTCTGAAAGATCTGGAAACTCAGTCTCAGGACGGTACTTTCGACAAGCTGACCAAGAAAGAAGCGCTGATGCGTACTCGTGAGCTGGCGAAACTGGAAAACAGCCTGGGCGGTATTAAAGACATGGGCGGCCTGCCGGACGCACTGTTCGTTATCGATGCTGACCATGAACACATTGCTATCAAAGAAGCGAACAACCTGGGTATCCCAGTATTCTCTATCGTTGATACCAACTCTGATCCAGATGGCGTTGATTTCGTTATCCCTGGTAACGACGATGCAATCCGTGCTGTGACCCTGTACCTGAGCGCAGTTGCTGCTACCGTTCGTGAAGGCCGTTCTTCTGATCTGGCTTCCCAGGCGGAAGAAAGCTTCGTAGAAGCTGAGTAATAAGGCACGCTCGAAAGAGCCCTTATAAACCAGGTAGTAACACGTTTGGTTAGGGGGCCTGTTTATGGCCCCCTTTTTCACTTTTAAATCTGTGCGGTTTATCGCCGGGCAGATCAAATCTTCCGAGGATTTTAGAATGGCTGAAATTACCGCTTCCCTGGTAAAAGAGCTGCGTGAGCGTACTGGCGCAGGCATGATGGATTGCAAAAAAGCCCTGACTGAAGCTAATGGCGACATCGAGCTGGCAATCGAAAACATGCGTAAATCCGGTGCTATCAAAGCAGCGAAAAAAGCAGGCAACGTTGCTGCTGACGGCGTGATCAAAACCAAAATCAATGGCAACATCGCCTTCATTCTGGAAGTTAACTGCCAGACTGACTTCGTTGCTAAAGACTCCGGTTTCCAGGCATTTGCTGACAAAGTTCTGGACGCAGCTGTTGCTGGTAACATCACCGACGTTGACGTTCTGAAAGCACAGTTCGAAGAAGAACGCGTTGCGCTGGTTGCTAAAATCGGTGAGAACATCAACATCCGTCGCGTGGCTTCCCTGGAAGGCGAAGTTCTGGGCAACTACCAGCACGGTGCTCGCATCGGTGTTCTGGTTGCTGCTACTGGCGCTGACGAAGAGCTGGTTAAACAGCTGGCAATGCACGTTGCTGCAAGCAAGCCAGAATTCGTTAAACCAGAAGACGTATCCGCTGAAGTGGTAGAGAAAGAATACCAGGTACAGCTGGACATCGCGATGCAGTCTGGTAAGCCAAAAGAAATCGCAGAGAAAATGGTTGAAGGCCGCATGAAGAAATTCACCGGCGAAGTTTCTCTGACTGGCCAGCCATTCGTTATGGATCCAAGCAAGTCTGTTGGCCAGCTGCTGAAAGAGCACAACGCTGACGTGACTGGCTTCATCCGCTTCGAAGTGGGCGAAGGCATCGAGAAAGTTGAGACTGACTTCGCAGCAGAAGTTGCTGCAATGTCCAAGCAGTCTTAATTGCTGTAAAGGAGCCGCCTGAGGGCGGCTCTCTTTTGTGCACTAAGGGTTAATGCACAAAATCGTCATGTGAGAATCAGCCTGCTCCTATAGGGATGCACTGGCATGGAACGCATGATGTCACCTGAATTTTTACCATCCCAATCGTGACACTCCAGGAAAGAAAATGGCTACCAACGCAAAACCTGTCTACAAACGTATTCTGCTCAAGCTTAGCGGTGAAGCATTGCAGGGGACTGAAGGCTTCGGTATTGACGCAAGTATTCTTGACCGTATGGCGCAAGAGATTAAAGAACTTGTTGAGCTGGGCATCCAGGTGGGTGTCGTCATTGGTGGTGGCAACCTGTTCCGTGGTGCGGGCTTGGCAAAAGCGGGTATGAACCGCGTTGTGGGCGACCACATGGGCATGCTGGCAACGGTAATGAACGGCCTGGCAATGCGTGACGCACTGCATCGCGCCTATGTGAACGCCCGCCTGATGTCAGCGATTCCGCTGAACGGCGTTTGCGACAACTACAGCTGGGCAGAGGCTATCAGCCTGCTGCGTAATAACCGCGTCGTGATTCTGTCCGCCGGTACCGGCAACCCGTTCTTTACCACCGACTCTGCAGCCTGCCTGCGCGGCATCGAAATCGAAGCCGACGTGGTACTGAAAGCCACCAAAGTTGACGGTGTGTTCACCGCTGACCCAGCAAAAGATCCGACTGCCACCATGTACGAGCAGCTGACCTACACCGAAGTGCTGGATAAAGAACTGAAAGTCATGGATCTGGCTGCCTTTACGCTGGCTCGTGACCACAAATTGCCAATTCGCGTATTCAATATGAATAAACCAGGCGCACTGCGTCGCGTGGTGATGGGCGAAAAAGAAGGCACTTTAATTACGGAATAATTTCCGTTGCGGCCATTTCCGGGTAAGATTCGCGTTTATCCGGCAGAATTGATTCATACTCTATGGATTTCGAGCCGCGGGAAGGCGGCAAGTGAGGGAATCCCGATGAGCTTACTTTAGTAAGTGATTCGGGTGAGCGAATGCAGCCAACGCCCCCGCAGCTTGAAAGACGATGAGTATATTCTGTGGCATGATTTAAACGAGACTATACTTAGCGCATTCATAGCAATGTGTCATCGTCTGGTCGACTGATACTAGTTTTCAAGGATTCGTAACGTGATTAGCGATATCAGAAAAGATGCTGAAGTACGCATGGACAAATGTGTAGAAGCATTCAAAAACCAAATCAGCAAAATTCGCACGGGTCGTGCTTCTCCTAGCCTGCTGGACGGCATCGTCGTTGAGTATTACGGCACCGCTACGCCACTGCGTCAGCTGGCAAGCGTCACCGTAGAAGATACCCGTACTCTGAAAATCAACGTATTCGACCGCTCTATGGGCCCGGCCGTTGAGAAAGCGATTATGGCGTCTGACCTCGGTCTGAACCCAAGCTCTGCGGGTACCGACATTCGCGTTCCGCTGCCTCCGCTGACCGAAGAACGTCGTAAAGATCTGACCAAAATCGTCCGTGGCGAAGCTGAACAGGCGCGCGTTTCCGTGCGTAACGTTCGTCGTGATGCGAACGATAAAGTGAAGGCGCTGCTGAAAGACAAAGAGATCAGCGAAGATGACGATCGCCGTTCTCAGGAAGACGTACAAAAACTGACTGACGTTGCTATCAAGAAAATTGAAGCGGCGCTGGCTGAGAAAGAAGCGGAACTGATGCAGTTCTAAGCTGTGTAAGTTGTGCGATGAACGCCGTACAGGAAGCATTATTGCTTTGCTGGCGGCGTTTTGCTTTTGAACTATCCGGAATATCTCATGAAGCAATTAACTGTCCTGGGCTCAACGGGCTCTATTGGTTGCAACACGCTGGACGTGGTGCGTCACAACCGTGAACATTTTGCGGTAGCGGCACTAGTGGCAGGTAAAAACGTCGAGCGGATGGTTGAACAGTGTCTGGAGTTCACGCCTCGCTATGCGGTGATGGATGACGCAAAGAGCGCTGATGCGGTGAGAACGGCGTTGCGTGAACACGGCAGCCGTACGGAAGTGCTCTGTGGACAGCAGGCAGCGTGCGATGTGGCAGCGCTGGACGAGGTCAATCAGGTGATGGCGGCCATCGTGGGGGCGGCTGGTCTGCTGCCGACGCTGTCGGCTATCCGTGCAGGCAAAAGCATTCTGCTGGCGAATAAAGAGTCGTTGGTGACCTGTGGACGGTTATTCCTCGAGGCGGTAAAACAGCATAATGCGCAGTTACTGCCGGTCGACAGCGAGCATAACGCTATCTTTCAGAGTTTACCGCAAAGCTTTCAGTCCGACTTAGGGTACGCTGACCTTGAGCAGCATGGGGTGTCATCCATTCTGCTTACCGGGTCAGGTGGCCCGTTCCGTGAGACGCCAATCAGTGAGCTCGGCGCAATGACGCCGGATCAGGCTTGTCGTCATCCGAACTGGTCGATGGGACGTAAAATTTCCGTCGACTCGGCCACTATGATGAATAAAGGTCTGGAATACATCGAAGCCCGCTGGCTGTTTAATGCTTCAGCGAAGCAGATGGAAGTGCTGATTCATCCTCAGTCGGTGATTCACTCGATGGTGCGTTACCAGGACGGTAGCGTACTGGCACAACTGGGTGAGCCCGATATGCGTACGCCAATTGCCAATACTATGGCCTGGCCTCATCGCGTGGTTTCTGGCGCGAAGCCGTTAGATTTCTGCAAGATGGGCGCGTTAAGCTTCTCCGAGCCGGATTATGCTCGTTACCCTTGTCTGAAGCTGGCGATGGAGGCTTTTGAACAAGGTCAGGCGGCAACCACCGCGCTGAATGCCGCGAACGAAGTCTCTGTGGCGGCCTTCCTTGACGGGCAAATCCGCTTTACCGATATCGCGAACGTCAATATGGCGGTATTGGATAGCCTTGATCCTGGCGAACCGCAGAGTGTGGACGCGGTATTGGCTATCGATGCGATGGCGCGTGAAGCGGCGACGACGCAGGCAAGACATTTCGTCAGGTAATGAGAGCCGAATCAGCATACAACCCGTCACGGCATTTGTTAGCGTCTGGCTTCAGTGATATAGTCTGCGCCACCCGATCTCAGTGTGTTTTCGCTGCGGGGTCGGGAGAGCCGTGATTTAGCACGGCTTTTTTGCGAGACAAAGATACGTAAAATCCTTCAGGTTTTCCTGACGGATGAAGTGTATGGCTGTATTCCGGGGTACCGCTCATCCCTTTTCATGGATTAAAAACGCGTTATGTTGTCTGCTAATCAACCAACCAGCGAGAGTCAGCCAGCCCACGGTTGCCGCCATGTGGCAATCATTATGGATGGCAATGGTCGCTGGGCGAAAAAGCAAGGTAAGATTCGCGCCTTTGGCCATAAAGCCGGGGCGAAATCCGTGCGCCGAGCCGTATCCTATGCGGCGAGCAACGGTATTGAGGCATTAACGCTATACGCATTCAGCAGTGAAAACTGGAATCGCCCTGAGCAAGAGGTGAGTGCGTTGATGGAGCTGTTCGTTTGGGCACTGGACAGCGAAGTGAAAAGTCTGCACCGCCATAATGTTCGGCTGCGGATTATTGGCGATACCCGTCGGTTTAATTCGCGCCTGCAGGAGCGAATTCGTAAAGCGGAAGCGCTGACGGAAAATAATACGGGGCTAACATTGAACATTGCTGCTAATTATGGCGGTCGATGGGATATTGTTCAGGGAGTTCAGCGCTTAGCCGAACAGGTTCAGGAAGGGGAGCTCCGCCCCGATCAAATTAGTGAAGAACTGCTTTCTCAGCAGATCTGCATGCATGAACTGGCTCCCGTAGATTTAGTAATTAGGACCGGGGGAGAACATCGGATCAGTAACTTTCTTATCTGGCAAATTGCCTATGCTGAACTTTACTTTACAGATGTTCTTTGGCCCGATTTCGATGAACAAGACTTTGAAGGTGCGCTGCATGCTTTCGCTAATCGAGAGCGACGTTTCGGTGGCACCGAGCCTGGTGGCGACAAGGCCTGATGGGGGTAGCTTTTGCTGAAGTATCGCCTGATTTCTGCATTGATTTTAATACCGGTTGTTATTGCAGCCCTGTTTTTGCTGCCGCCTGGCGGCTTCGCTATTGTTACGCTGGTCGTTTGTATGCTGGCGGCATGGGAATGGGGGCAATTAAGCGGTTTCACCTCGCGGACACAGCGCGTGTGGCTGGCGGTACTCTGTGGCCTGTTGCTGGCGGTGATGCTCTTCTTAATTCCGGAATATCACCATAATATCCATCAGCCGGTCGTTGAAACTTCGCTGTGGGCCTCCCTGATTTGGTGGGTTGTCGCCTTGCTGCTGGTCCTTTCCTATCCAGGGTCCGCTGCTATCTGGCGTCAATCCAAGGTACTGCGACTGGTCTTCGGCATCGTTACGATTGTCCCGTTTTTCTGGGGAATGCTGGCGCTGCGCTCCTGGCATTATGATGAAAACCACTACAGCGGCGCGCTGTGGCTGCTTTACGTCATGATTCTGGTATGGGGCGCTGACTCCGGGGCCTACATGTTTGGTAAGCTTTTTGGCAAACATAAGCTGGCACCGAAGGTTTCTCCGGGCAAAACCTGGCAAGGCTTCTTTGGCGGCCTGGTGACGGCGGCAATCATTTCCTGGGCCTATGGCCTGTGGGCAAATCTGGACGTTGCCCCATCCACACTGTTAACCTGTTCCATCGTTGCAGCGCTGGCTTCGGTATTGGGCGATCTCACTGAGAGCATGTTCAAACGTGAAGCTGGCATCAAAGATAGCGGGCATCTTATCCCAGGCCACGGCGGGATACTTGACCGCATTGACAGCCTGACGGCGGCAGTTCCGGTGTTCGCCTGCTTGCTGCTGCTGGTTTTCAGGACGATCTAACGGATGGACTTATGCTGAGCATTCTCTGGAACCTTGCCGCGTTTATTATCGCGCTAGGGGTATTGATCACCGTACATGAATTTGGTCACTTCTGGGTTGCTCGGCGCTGTGGTATCCGTGTAGAGCGCTTTTCCATTGGTTTTGGTAAAGCGCTCTGGCGCCGCGTTGATAAACGCGGCACTGAATTTGTTATCGCCCTTATCCCGCTGGGCGGTTACGTCAAAATGCTCGACGAGCGCGTTGACGCAGTGGCGCCTGAGATGCGTCATATGGCGTTCAACAACAAAACGGTGGGCCAGCGAGCCGCCGTTATCGCCGCCGGCCCTATCGCCAACTTCCTCTTTGCTATCTTCGCCTACTGGCTGGTGTTCATCATCGGTGTCCCTGGTATTCGTCCAGTAGTTGGTGAAATAACCGCCAATTCCATCGCCGCAGAAGCACAAATTGCACCAGGCACGGAACTTAAAGCCGTAGATGGTATCGAAACGCCTGATTGGGATGCTGTACGTATGGCGTTAGTGGCGAAAATTGGTGATGAAAGCACCACCCTCACCGTTTCCCCTTTCGGCAGCGAGCAGCGGCAGGATAAAATCCTCAACCTGCGGCATTGGGCGTTTGAACCGGATAAACAAGATCCGGTGACTTCGCTCGGTATTCGCCCTCGTGGCGCGCAGATTGAACCAGTGCTGGCAGAGGTGCAATCTGACTCTGCGGCGCGTAAAGCCGGTTTACAAGCAGGGGATCGGATCGTTACAGTCAACGGTCAACCGCTGACGCAATGGATGACGTTTGTCACGCTGGTACGCGACAATCCAGGCAAAGCGTTACAGCTGGAGATCGAAAGGCAGGGGACTCTCTTGTCTTTAACTCTGATACCGGATACAAAACACGGTAACGGAAAAGCGGAAGGGTTCGCAGGGGTAGTACCGAAAGTTATCCCGCTGCCTGAGGAATATAAGACAGTGCGCCAGTATGGGCCGTTCAGCGCTATCGTCGAAGCCACGGAGAAAACCGGGCAGTTGATGAAGCTGACCGTCAGTATGCTGGGAAAATTGATCACCGGTGACGTCAAACTGAACAACCTCAGTGGGCCGATTTCGATCGCCCAGGGGGCTGGGATGTCTGCGGAGTATGGGCTGATTTACTACCTGATGTTTCTTGCACTCATCAGCGTGAATTTAGGCATAATCAACCTGTTCCCGCTCCCTGTTTTAGATGGGGGACACTTGCTGTTTTTAGCGATTGAGAAGCTGAAAGGCGGCCCGGTATCCGAGCGAGTTCAAGACTTTAGTTACCGCATCGGCTCGATTCTGCTGATGCTGTTAATGGGGCTTGCACTTTTCAATGATTTCTCTCGGTTGTAAGAGAGTTAGTTAGGAAGAACGCATAATAACGATGGCGATGAAAAAGTTGCTTATAGCGTCGCTGCTGTTTAGCAGCGCGACCGTGTACGGTGCTGACGGGTTCGTGGTGAAGGACATTCATTTCGAAGGCTTGCAGCGTGTCGCTGTTGGTGCGGCCCTTCTCAGTATGCCAGTACGTCCTGGCGATACCGTCTCTGATGATGATATCAGTAACACCATTCGCGCCCTGTTTGCTACGGGCAACTTTGAGGATGTTCGCGTCCTGAGAGACGGCGATGTGTTACTGGTGCAGGTCAAAGAACGCCCAACAATTGCTAGCATCACCTTCTCCGGCAACAAGTCGGTGAAAGATGACATGCTAAAACAGAACCTCGAAGCTTCTGGCGTTCGTGTTGGCGAATCTCTCGACCGTACAACCCTCTCCGATATCGAAAAAGGACTGGAAGATTTCTACTACAGCGTCGGTAAGTATAGCGCGAGCGTGAAGGCGGTTGTTACGCCGCTGCCGCGTAACCGTGTCGACCTGAAGCTGGTCTTCCAGGAAGGGGTTTCCGCCCAGATCCAACAGATCAATATCGTTGGTAACCATGCGTTCAGCACCGAAGATCTGATCTCAACCTTCCAGCTGCGTGACGAAGTGCCGTGGTGGAACGTGGTTGGCGATCGTAAATACCAGAAACAGAAGCTGGCGGGTGACCTTGAAACCCTGCGCAGCTACTACCTGGATCGCGGTTACGCCCGTTTCAACATCGATTCCACGCAGGTGAGCCTGACGCCGGATAAAAAAGGCATCTACATCACCGTTAACATCACCGAAGGCGACCAGTACAAACTGTCTGGCGTACAGGTGACGGGTAACCTGGCAGGGCACTCGGCTGAAATTGAGAGCCTGACTAAGATTGAGCCAGGTGAACTCTATAACGGCGCGAAAGTGACCAAAATGGAAGATAACATTAAGAAACTTCTTGGTCGCTACGGCTACGCGTATCCACGCGTACAGTCTCAGCCTGAAATTAATGACACGGATAAAACGGTTAAGCTGCACATCAACGTCGATGCAGGTAACCGCTTCTACGTGCGTAACATCCGCTTTGTCGGTAACGACACGTCAAAAGATTCCGTTCTGCGTCGCGAAATGCGCCAGATGGAAGGGGCGTGGCTGGGCGGTGATTTAGTTGACCAGGGTAAAGATCGTCTGAACCGTCTGGGCTACTTCGAAACCGTCGACACTGAAACCCAACGCGTACCGGGCAGCCCGGATCAGGTGGATGTGGTTTACAAGGTCAAAGAGCGTAACACCGGTAGCTTCAACTTCGGTATTGGCTACGGTACGGAAAGCGGCGTGAGCTTCCAGGCAGGCGTTCAGCAGGATAACTGGTTAGGTACCGGTTATTCCGTCGGTATCAACGGTACCAAGAACGACTACCAGACCTATACCGAGCTTTCTGTGACCAACCCGTACTTTACGGTGGATGGTGTTAGCCTTGGTGGCCGTGTCTTCTACAATGACTTTAAAGCGGATGATGCTGACCTGTCGTCCTATACCAACAAAAGTTATGGTGTAGACGGTACGCTGGGCTTCCCGATTAACGAATACAACTCACTGCGTGCGGGTCTGGGCTATGTCCACAACGACCTGTCCAATATGGAACCGCAGGTGGCGATGTGGCGTTATCTGGACTCTATCGGCCAGACGGCGGGTAAAACCAGCGATGATAACGGCTTCAGTGCTAACGATTTCACCTTTAACTACGGTTGGACCTATAACCGACTTGACCGCGGCTACTTCCCAACGGACGGTTCGCGCGTCAACCTGAACGGTAAGGTTACAATCCCAGGCTCCGATAACGAGTTCTATAAGGTAACGCTGGATACGGCGTCCTACTTCCCGCTGGATGAAGATCATAAGTGGGTGGTTCTGGGTCGTACCAAGTGGGGCTACGGTGACGGTTTAGGCGGTAAAGAACTGCCGTTCTATGAGAACTTCTATGCTGGTGGTTCAAGCACCGTGCGTGGCTTCCAGTCCAACACCATCGGTCCGAAAGCGGTCTATTATGGTGCATCAGGCTTGGATAACTGCGACCAGAAAGGTGGTTACTGTAAGTCCGACGATGCGGTCGGTGGTAACGCCATGGGCGTGGCCAGCCTTGAGCTGATCGTACCAACGCCATTTATCAGCGATAAATACGCGAACTCGGTGCGTACCTCATTCTTCTGGGATGCGGGTACCGTGTGGGATACCAATTGGAACCCTTCAGGGCTTCCGAGCAGCATTCCAGACTACAGCGATCCGAGCAATATCCGTATGTCCGCGGGTATCGCATTACAATGGATGTCCCCATTAGGGCCGTTGGTCTTCTCCTACGCCCAGCCGTATAAGAAATACGAGGGAGACAAATCCGAGCAGTTCCAGTTCAACATTGGTAAAACCTGGTAATTGCTCTTTGCAAAGGAATGCAAGTTCAGTGTAGTTTTGCTGGCATTAGGCGATAGCGTCAAGGTGGCTTCGGCCACCAAAAGAACAGTACCCTCGGGTACATATGGGATGGTAAGGAGTATTATTGTGAAAAAGTGGTTAGTCGCTGCAGGTCTGGGTTTAGCAATGGCTGCATCTGCTCAAGCAGCAGATAAAATTGCAATTGTTAACATGGGTAGCCTGTTCCAGCAAGTTGCACAGAAAACGGGCGTTTCCAGCACCCTGGAAAACGAATTCAAAGGCCGTGCTGGCGAACTTCAGCGCATGGAAGGTGACCTGCAATCTAAAATGCAGCGTCTGCAGTCTATGAAAGCAGGTGCCGATCGCACCAAGCTGGAAAAAGACATCACTTCCCAGCGTCAGACTTTCTCCCAGAAAGCGCAGTCCTTTGAACAGGACCGTCAGCGTCGCACCAACGAAGAACGTGGCAAACTGGTTACTCGTATCCAGACTGCTGTGAAATCCGTTGCTGCAAGCCAGAGCATTGACCTGGTTGTTGATGCTAACGCCGTTGCATTCAACAGCAGCGATGTAAAAGACATCACCGCTGATGTACTGAAACAGGTTAAATAAGTAATGCCTTCAATTCGACTGGCTGACTTAGCTCAGCAGTTGGATGCGGAATTACACGGTGATGGCGATATCGTCATCACCGCTGTCGCGTCCATGCAATCCGCTAAAGCGGGCCATATCACGTTCCTGGTTAATCCTAAGTACCGTGATCACCTGTCTGCGTGCGAAGCGTCGGCGATTGTCCTGACGCAAGAATTACTGCCTTTTGCCAAAGGCGCTGCGTTGGTAGTGAAGAATCCCTACCTGACTTACGCACGTATGGCTCAAATTTTAGATACCACGCCACAGCCAGCACAGGATATCGCTACGAGCGCGGTGATTAGTCCGTCTGCGGTACTCGGTAACAACGTCTCCATCGGTCCGAATGCGGTGATTGAGTCTGACGTTGTGCTCGGTGATAACGTTGTGATTGGGGCGGGGTGTTTCGTTGGTAAAAAAACGAAAATTGGCGCAGGTTCACGTCTGTGGGCAAACGTCACCATTTACCACGAAGTCGAGATCGGTGAGAATTGCCTGATCCAATCCAGCACCGTCATTGGCGCGGATGGTTTTGGCTACGCCAACGATCGTGGAAATTGGGTGAAGATCCCTCAGCTTGGTCGCGTCATTATTGGCGATCGCGTAGAGATCGGCGCCTGTACAACGATCGACCGCGGTGCGCTGGATGATACACAGATCGGCAACGGTGTTATCATTGATAACCAGTGCCAGATTGCGCACAACGTGGTGATTGGCGACAATACCGCGGTTGCTGGCGGTGTTATTATGGCCGGCAGCCTGAAAATTGGCCGTTACTGCATGATTGGCGGTGCCAGCGTCATCAACGGTCACATGGAAATCTGCGACAAAGTGACAGTAACCGGTATGGGCATGGTTATGCGTCCAATTACCGAACCTGGCGTTTACTCGTCAGGTATCCCGCTCCAGCCTAATAAGGCATGGCGCAAAACTGCCGCGCTGGTGATGAATATTGATGAAATGAGCAAGCGTCTCAAAGCTGTTGAACGCAAGCTTGATAATCAAGACTAATTTTCATCTGTATCGCATGATACTTTCCGGCCTGTCGGCATTCTTGTAATCCGGCAGGCCGTGTTATTATTGCCCCTTAGTATATTTTGACAGGAAGAGTATTTTGACTACTGACACTCATACTCTGCACATTGAAGAGATTTTAGAACTTCTGCCACACCGCTACCCGTTCTTACTGGTAGACCGCGTGCTGGATTTTGAAGAAGGTCGTTTTCTGCGCGCAGTGAAAAATGTTTCCGTAAATGAGCCGTTTTTCCAGGGCCACTTCCCTGGCAAACCGATTTTACCGGGCGTGCTGATTCTGGAAGCGATGGCTCAGGCAACCGGTATTCTGGCGTTTAAAAGCGTTGGTAAACTGGAGCCTGGCGAGCTGTACTACTTTGCTGGTATCGATGAAGCGCGCTTCAAGCGTCCTGTCGTGCCTGGCGATCAGATGATTATGGAAGTCACCTTCGAGAAAACTCGCCGTGGCCTGACTCGCTTTAAAGGCGTTGCGCTGGTAGACGGTAAAGTAGTTTGCGAAGCGACGATGATGTGTGCGCGTAGCCGGGAGGCCTGATCCGTGATTGATAAAACCGCCTTTATCCATCCTACCGCCATTGTGGAAGACGGTGCCGTTATCGGCGCTAACGCCCACATTGGTCCGTTTTGTATTGTGGGGCCAAACGTCGTTATCGGCGAAGGCACCGTACTGAAGTCTCACGTTGTTGTTAACGGCCATACCACTATTGGTCGTGATAATGAGATCTATCAGTTCGCCTCTATCGGGGAAGTTAACCAGGACCTGAAATATGCTGGTGAACCGACTCGCGTGGAAATTGGCGATCGCAACCGCATCCGCGAAAGCGTCACCATTCATCGTGGCACAGAACAGGGCGGTGGATTGACGAAGGTGGGCAGCGATAACCTGCTGATGATCAACGCTCACGTAGCGCACGATTGTACCGTAGGTAACCGCTGTATCCTGGCCAATAACGCGACGCTCGCGGGTCACGTATCGCTGGATGATTTTGTTATCATCGGCGGCATGACCGCAGTGCACCAGTTCTGCATTATTGGTGCGCACGTGATGGTCGGCGGCTGTTCTGGCGTTGCTCAGGATGTGCCTCCGTACGTTATTGCTCAGGGCAACCACGCGACGCCGTTTGGCGTCAACATCGAAGGCCTGAAGCGTCGTGGCTTTAGCCGCGAAGCGATCACCGCGATCCGCAACGCCTATAAAGCGTTGTACCGCAGTGGCAAAACGTTGGACGAAGCTAAACCGGAAATCGCCGAACTGGCGAAGCAGTACCCGGAAGTTCAACCATTCAGCGATTTCTTCGCCCGCTCTACGCGTGGCCTGATTCGTTAATGATTGAGCAGCGTCCGCTAACGATTGCCCTGGTCGCCGGAGAAACCTCCGGCGATATTCTTGGTGCAGGTCTGATTCGCGCCCTCAAGGCGCGAGTTCCCAACGCCCGTTTTGTTGGCGTTGCGGGTCCGCGTATGCAGGCTGAAGGTTGTGAAGCCTGGTACGAAATGGAAGAGCTGGCGGTGATGGGCATCGTTGAAGTGCTGGGGCGACTGCGTCGTCTGCTGCACATTCGCGCTGACCTGACCAAACGCTTTACCGATCTCAAGCCCGACGTCTTTGTCGGCATTGATGCCCCCGATTTCAATATCACCCTTGAGGGCAACCTTAAGAAACAGGGCATTAAAACTATCCACTACGTCAGCCCGTCCGTCTGGGCCTGGCGACAGAAACGCGTCTTCAAAATTGGCAGAGCTACCGATCTGGTGCTCGCATTTCTGCCTTTTGAAAAAGCGTTTTATGACAAATTTAACGTCCCGTGCCGCTTTATCGGTCATACCATGGCAGATGCCATGCCGCTTGACCCCGATAAAAACGCCGCCCGTGATACGCTGGGTATCGCCCACGACGTGCACTGTCTGGCGCTGTTACCCGGCAGCCGCGGTGCCGAAGTGGAAATGCTCAGCGCAGACTTTTTAAAAACGGCACAGCTGTTGCGTCAGCAGTACCCCGACCTTGAAGTGGTGGTGCCGCTGGTGAATGCAAAACGTCGCGAGCAGTTTGAACGTATCAAGGCCGACGTCGCGCCGGATCTTTCCGTGCATATGCTGGACGGCATGGCGCGCGAAGCAATGATCGCTAGCGATGCCGCATTGCTGGCATCCGGGACGGCGGCGCTAGAATGTATGCTGGCAAAATGTCCGATGGTCGTCGGCTATCGCATGAAGCCGTTTACCTTCTGGCTTGCTCAGCGTTTGGTGAAAACCGATTACGTTTCCCTGCCAAACCTGCTTGCCGGCCGTGAGCTGGTGAAAGAGTTACTGCAGGATGAGTGTCAGCCGCAGGCGCTAGCCGATGCGTTGCAGCCGTTGCTGGCAAACGGTAAGACTAGCCACGCGATGCACGATACCTTCCGCGACCTGCACCTGCAAATTCGCTGCAATGCGGATGAACAGGCGGCAGATGCGGTGCTGGAGCTTGCACAATGATTGAATTTGAATATCCCCACACCCATTTAGTCGCGGGTGTGGATGAAGTTGGTCGCGGCCCGCTGATTGGCGCGGTGGTGACCGCAGCGGTCATACTCGACCCTGCTCGCCCGATTGTCGGCCTGAACGACTCCAAGAAGCTGAGCGAAAAACGCCGCCTGGCGCTGTTTGACGAAATCAAAGAAAAAGCGCTGTGCTGGAGCCTTGGCCGCGCGGAGCCGCATGAAATCGACGAACTGAACATTCTGCATGCCACCATGCTGGCGATGCAGCGTGCCGTTGCCGGGCTCTCTATCCCGCCGGAATATGTGCTGATCGACGGCAACCGCTGTCCGGCGCTGCCAATGCCATCCATGGCTGTGGTGAAAGGCGATAGCCGAGTGGCGGAAATCAGCGCGGCGTCTATTCTCGCTAAAGTGACGCGAGATGCCGAGATGACCGAGCTGGATAAAGTGTTCCCGCAGTACGGTTTTGCCCAGCATAAGGGCTATCCAACCGCTTTCCATCTGGAAGCGCTGGCGCAATATGGCGCTACCGAACATCATCGACGCAGCTTTGCTCCCGTCAAACGTGCACTGGGACTTGCGTCCTGATTCGTGTGTCGTGAATAAGTAAACCGGAATCTAAAGATGGCTGAACCACGTTTCGTGCACCTGCGGGTGCATAGCGACTACTCCATGATCGATGGGTTGGCAAAAACCGGGCCGCTGGTGAAAAAGGCGGCCGCGCTTGGCATGCCTGCACTGGCGATCACCGATTTTACTAACCTGTGCGGCCTGGTGAAGTTCTACGGAGCGGGCCATGGTGCAGGGATCAAGCCGATCGTCGGCGCGGATTTTAACGTTCAGAGCGAACTGTTCGGCGATGAACTCACCCATTTAACGGTGCTGGCGGCCAATAACACCGGCTACCAGAACCTGACGCTGCTGATCTCCAAAGCCTACCAGCGCGGCTACGGCGCGGCCGGTCCGATCATCGATCGTGACTGGCTACTTGAGCTGAAAGAGGGGCTCATTTTGCTGTCCGGCGGCCGTATGGGCGACGTCGGGCGTGCCCTGTTGCGCGGTAATATGGCGCTGGTGGAGCAGTGCGTTGGTTTTTATGAAGAACATTTCCCAAACTGTTATTTCCTTGAGCTGATTCGTACCGGCCGCCAGGATGAAGAGTCGTACCTGCATGCGGCGGTGGAGCTCGCGGAAACGCGCGGTCTGCCGGTGGTGGCGACTAACGATGTACGCTTCCTCGAGCCGGGAGATTTCGACGCGCACGAAATTCGCGTCGCCATCCACGATGGTTTTACCCTCGACGATCCAAAGCGTCCGCGTAACTACTCTGCGCAGCAGTATATGCGCAGTGAAGAGGAGATGTGCGAGCTGTTCTCCGACATCCCGGAAGCGCTGGAAAACACCGTTGAGATAGCTAAACGCTGCAACGTGACGGTGCGCTTGGGTGAGTACTTCCTGCCGCAGTTCCCGACCGGTGATATGACCACCGAGGACTTCCTCGTGGCGAAGTCGAAAGAGGGGCTGGAGGAGCGTCTTGAGTTCCTGTTCCCGGATCCGGAAGAGCGCGCCAAACGCCGCCCGGAATATGACGAACGTCTCGACGTTGAACTCAAAGTTATCAACCAGATGGGGTTCCCTGGCTACTTCCTGATCGTAATGGAGTTTATCCAGTGGTCAAAAGATAACGGCGTACCGGTAGGGCCGGGACGTGGTTCCGGTGCGGGCTCACTGGTGGCCTATGCGCTGAAAATTACCGACCTTGATCCGCTCGAACTCGACCTGCTGTTCGAACGTTTCCTTAACCCGGAACGTGTCTCGATGCCCGACTTCGACGTCGACTTCTGCATGGAGAAACGCGACCAGGTTATTGAGCACGTGGCGGAGATGTATGGACGTGATGCGGTATCGCAGATCATCACCTTCGGTACCATGGCGGCGAAAGCGGTTATCCGCGACGTAGGCCGCGTACTGGGTCACCCGTACGGCTTCGTTGACCGTATCTCCAAGCTGGTGCCGCCCGATCCGGGCATGACGCTGGCGAAAGCGTTTGAAGTTGAACCGCAGCTGCCGGAAATTTACGAGGCGGATGAAGAAGTTCGCGCGCTGATAGACATGGCGCGTAAGCTGGAAGGGGTCACCCGAAACGCCGGTAAACACGCTGGTGGCGTGGTTATCGCACCAACCAAAATTACCGATTTTGCGCCGCTGTACTGTGACGAGCAGGGTCTGCACCCGGTTACTCAGTTCGATAAGAACGACGTGGAATACGCGGGGCTCGTGAAGTTTGACTTCCTCGGCCTGCGTACGCTTACCATCATTAACTGGGCGCTGGAGATGATCAACGCCCGTCGTGAGCGTAACGGCGAGCCGCCGCTGGATATCGCGGCCATTCCGCTCGACGATAAGAAAAGCTTTGATATGCTGCAGCGCTCGGAGACCACCGCGGTCTTCCAGCTTGAATCCCGCGGCATGAAAGATCTGATTAAACGTCTGCAGCCTGACTGCTTCGAAGATATGATCGCGCTGGTGGCCTTGTTCCGTCCAGGCCCGCTGCAGTCGGGGATGGTAGATAACTTTATCGACCGTAAGCACGGGCGTGAAGAGATCTCATACCCAGACGTACAGTGGCAGCACGAATGTCTGAAACCAGTACTGGAGCCAACCTACGGCATTATCCTGTATCAGGAACAGGTTATGCAGATTGCCCAGGAGCTTTCCGGCTATACCCTCGGCGGCGCGGATATGCTGCGTCGTGCAATGGGTAAGAAGAAGCCGGAAGAGATGGCCAAGCAGCGCGGCACCTTCGAAGAAGGGGCGAAAAGTCGCGGTGTTGACGGCGAACTGGCGATGAAAATCTTCGACCTGGTAGAGAAATTCGCCGGTTACGGGTTTAACAAATCGCACTCCGCTGCTTATGCTTTAGTGTCCTATCAGACGCTGTGGCTGAAAGCGCACTATCCGGCCGAGTTTATGGCGGCGGTAATGACTGCCGATATGGATAACACCGAGAAGGTGGTCGGGCTGGTGGATGAATGCTGGCGAATGGGGCTAAAAATCCTGCCGCCGGATATCAATTCCGGTTTATATCATTTCCACGTTAATCATGACGGGGAAATCGTGTATGGTATCGGCGCCATTAAAGGCGTGGGCGAAGGCCCAATCGAAGCCATTATCGAAGCGCGTAATAACGGTGGCTATTTCCGCGAGCTGTTTGACCTTTGTGCGCGCACCGATACGAAAAAGCTTAACCGTCGGGTGCTGGAAAAATTGATTATGTCCGGGGCGTTCGACCGCCTTGGCCCACACCGCGCCGCGCTGATGAATTCGCTGGGCGATGCGTTAAAAGCGGCTGACCAGCACGCGAAAGCAGAAGCTATTGGTCAGGCCGATATGTTCGGCGTGTTGGCGGAAGAGCCGGAGCAAATTGAGCAGTCGTACGCGAACTGCATGCCCTGGCCTGAACACACGGTACTGGAAGGTGAGCGTGAAACGTTAGGTTTATACTTAACGGGTCACCCGATTAACCAGTATCTTAAAGAAATTGAGCGCTATGTCGGCGGCTATCGCCTAAAAGACATGCATCCGACAGAACGTGGTAAAGTGACCACGGCTGCGGGGCTCGTGATTGCCTCAAGGGTTATGGTCACCAAGAGAGGCAATCGTATCGGTATCTGCACCCTGGATGACCGATCCGGACGGCTAGAAGTGATGTTATTCACCGAAGCCCTGGAAAAATACCAGCATCTGCTGGAAAACGACCGCATACTTATCGTCAGCGGACAGGTCAGCTTTGATGACTTCAGCGGCGGCCTTAAAATGATGGCCCGCGAAGTGATGGACATTGACGAAGCCCGGGAAAAATACGCTCGCGGGCTTGCTATCTCGCTGACGGACAGGCAAATTGATGACCAGCTTTTAAACCGACTCCGTCAGTCTCTGGAACCCCATCGTTCGGGAACCATTCCAGTACATCTCTACTATCAGAGGGCGGATGCACGTGCGCGGTTGCGTTTCGGTGCAACCTGGCGTGTCTCTCCGAGCGATCGTTTACTCAACGATCTGCGTGGCCTCATCGGTTCGGAGCAGGTGGAACTGGAGTTTGACTAATACAGGAATACTATGAGTCTGAATTTCCTTGATTTTGAACAGCCGATTGCAGAGCTGGAAGCGAAAATCGATTCTCTGACTGCGGTTAGCCGTCAGGATGAGAAACTGGATATTAATATCGACGAAGAAGTGCATCGTCTGCGTGAAAAAAGCGTAGAGCTGACGCGCAAAATCTTTGCCGATCTCGGCGCATGGCAGGTAGCCCAACTGGCGCGCCATCCGCAGCGCCCGTACACCCTGGATTATGTCCGCCTGGCGTTTGATGAATTTGACGAACTGGCGGGCGATCGCGCCTATGCTGACGATAAAGCTATCGTCGGCGGTATCGCACGTCTGGACGGTCGTCCGGTGATGATTATTGGTCATCAGAAAGGTCGCGAAACCAAAGAGAAAATCCGTCGTAACTTCGGCATGCCAGCGCCGGAAGGCTACCGTAAAGCCCTGCGTCTGATGGAGATGGCTGAGCGTTTCAATATGCCTATCATCACCTTCATCGACACCCCGGGTGCATACCCTGGCGTGGGCGCAGAAGAGCGCGGTCAGTCTGAAGCCATCGCCCGCAACCTGCGTGAGATGTCTCGCCTGAGCGTACCGGTCATCTGTACCGTTATCGGCGAAGGCGGCTCCGGCGGCGCGTTGGCTATCGGTGTGGGCGATAAAGTGAATATGCTGCAGTACAGCACCTATTCCGTTATCTCTCCGGAAGGTTGCGCTTCCATTCTGTGGAAAAGCGCCGACAAAGCGCCGCTGGCTGCTGAAGCCATGGGCATCATCGCGCCGCGTCTGAAAGAGCTGAAACTTATCGACGCTATCGTTCCAGAACCGCTGGGCGGCGCACACCGTAACCCAGAGGTGATGGCGGCCTCCCTGAAGGCACAGCTGTTGGCTGACCTCGCGGATCTCGACGTACTGAGCAAAGAAGACCTGCTTAACCGTCGCTATCAGCGTCTGATGAGCTACGGTTACGCATAATTAACCGCAACACATTTTGTAAGAGGCCGGATAATCCGGCCTCTTTTTTTTTGTGTGTGAGAAAAAATGAGATGGCAATGAGCCATTGTGATTGAGGGTTTGAGCCATTCATCCTTGAAATTGTTAATACGGCCAGCGATGCGTTCCCGGCTGGTTAGACATAACACTCAAGGAGAATAGATATGGCAATGCGAAAAAAAATGGCGGTAGGCGCCGTTGCTGCAGGGATTATTTTTAGTTTATCTGGCGCACATGCTGCGTCTTTGCTGAGTAGCAGTGAGCTCTATACCATTAATGCCAGTGACCTGGCGGCAAAAGAGAAATCGTTAACGGATTTCCCGTTAATGAACGCAGTGAAATCCTCCATCGCGACGCTGGCAAACAGTGAAGTCGAGAAGATTGAACCCGGTCGGGCGGCCAATCCGGAAAACGTTAAACGCGTAGAAAGCGTTATTTCAGAACAGGACTGGGATTTTCTGTTCCCGATGCGGGCATCGGAATACACGTACAGTAATTTTCTGAAAGCCATTGGCAAATTCCCGGCGGTATGCGGGACCTATACTGATGGGCGTGATAGTGATGCCATTTGCCGGAAATCTCTGGCGACAATGTTTGCGCACTTTGCACAGGAAACCGGTGGCCATGAAAGCTGGCGCGATATTCCAGAGTGGCGTCAGGCTTTGGTTTATCTGCGTGAAGTCGGTTGGGTTGAAGGGCAGAAAGGCGGCTACAACGGCGAATGTAATCCTGATATCTGGCAGGGACAGACCTGGCCTTGCGGCACAGATAAAGACGGCGACTACCTGAGCTACTTTGGTCGCGGTGCAAAACAGCTCTCCTATAACTATAACTATGGTCCGTTCTCGGATGCCATGTACGGTGGTGACGTTCGTCCTCTGCTGGATAAACCGGAACTGGTGGCAGACACCTGGATGAACCTGGCAAGTGCGGTATTCTTCTTCGTTTACCCACAGCCTCCAAAACCATCCATGCTGCATGTCATAGACGGTACCTGGCAGCCTAATGACCATGATAAAGCGAATGGCCTGGTTGACGGATTTGGCGTGACTATTCAGATTATCAACGGTGGCGTAGAGTGCGGCGGGGCAGAAGAAAATGCTCAGTCTCTGAACCGTATCGCTTACTACAAAGAGTTTGCCAACTATCTGAAAGTTCCGGTTGCCGACGATGAGGTCCTCGGCTGTAAGAACATGAAGCAGTTTGACGAAGGTGGCGCTGGTGCCCTGCCTATCTACTGGGAAGAAGATTGGGGATGGAGTGCGGATACACCTGACGGTAAAACCTATTCTTGTCAGCTGGTCGGTTATCAGACGCCTTTCACCGCGTTTAAAGAAGGCGACTACACGAAGTGCGTACAGAAGTATTTTAACGTTAACGTAGTAGACGATTCTGGTAAATCAGAGGACAGCACTAAACCAACTCCAACGCCTGCTGAAAATGTCGCACCTGTCGCGCATATTTCGGGGCCGGTCGGCGCCGTTGAGGCGGGTGCCCAGGTATCGTTGAGCGCAGCGGATTCTAGCGACGCTAATGGCGATAAACTGACCTATACCTGGATGTCTCAGGATGGTCAAACCGTCAGTGGTGAAGATAAGTCCGTGGTGACGTTCACGGCACCAGAAGTGACAAAAGATAGCCAGTATGTGATCAGCCTGAAGGTAAGTGATGGCACACTTTCTGACACGACGGAGTATACGCTGAACGTAAAAGCGAAATCCTCTGGTGAGCAGGGTGCGGATGTAACCTATCCAGCCTGGAACAGTGCAACCACCTGGTCGGCGGGTGATATTGTGAATAACAACGGCGCACTGTATCAATGTAAGCCACTGCCAGACGGTGCCTGGTGTAACGCCAGCCCAAGCTATTATGAACCGGGCGTGGGGTTTGCATGGGGAGATGCCTGGAAGGCGCTTTAATCTAAAAAATCCTGTCAGTGCTATGCACTGGCAGGATTGTTACTATGCTTACCTCAGGTTTTTCCAGGAGGAACGCATGAATATCATTGCCATCATGGGACCGCATGGCGTCTTTTATAAAGATGAGCCCATTAAGGAACTCGAACGTGCGCTACAGCATCAGGGGTTTCAGATTATCTGGCCACAGAACAGCGCCGATCTGCTGAAGTTTATCGAACACAACCCGCGTATCAGTGGCGTGATTTTTGACTGGGACGAATACAGCGTCGATCTCTGCGGTGAGATAAATCAGCTTAATGAGTATCTGCCGCTCTACGCCTTTATCAATAACCACTCGACGATGGACGTCAGCGCGCACGACATGCGTATGGCGCTGTGGTTCTTTGAATATGCGCTGGGCCAGGCCGACGATATCGCCACGCGCATCCGCCAGTATACCGACGAATACCTCGATAACATCACGCCGCCGTTCACCAAAGCGCTGTTTACCTACGTTACGGAAGGCAAATACACTTTCTGTACGCCCGGACACATGGGCGGTACGGCTTACCAGAAAAGCCCGGTAGGCTGCCTGTTCTATGATTTCTTCGGCGCGAATACGCTGAAGGCCGACGTGTCGATTTCCGTTACCGAACTGGGCTCACTGTTGGATCACACCGGGCCGCACCTTGAGGCCGAAGAGTATATCGCCCGCACCTTTGGCGCCGAGCAGAGCTATATGGTGACCAACGGCACCTCAACCTCGAACAAAATCGTCGGCATGTACGCCGCACCGAGCGGCAGCACATTGCTGATTGACCGTAACTGCCATAAGTCGCTGGCGCACCTGCTGATGATGAACGACGTTGTGCCGCTGTGGCTGAAACCAACGCGCAATGCGCTGGGGATACTTGGCGGCATTCCGAAGCGCGAGTTTACCCGCGACAGCCTGCAGCAGAAGGTGAACAGTACCGACGGCGCCGAGTGGCCGGTGCATGCGGTTATCACCAACTCCACCTACGACGGTCTGTTGTATAACACTAACTGGATCAAACAGACGCTGGACGTGCCGTCGATTCACTTCGATTCGGCCTGGGTGCCGTATACCCACTTCCATCCCATCTATCAGGGTAAAAGCGGCATGAGCGGTGAGCGGGTGCCTGGCAAGGTCTTCTTCGAAACGCAATCTACGCACAAGATGCTGGCGGCGCTGTCGCAGGCCTCGTTAATCCACATTAAGGGCGACTACGACGAAGATACCTTCAACGAAGCCTTTATGATGCACACCTCCACCTCGCCAAGCTACCCGATTGTCGCCTCAATAGAGACGGCGGCAGCTATGCTACGCGGTAACCCCGGTAAACGCCTGATTAACCGCTCGGTGGAGCGTGCGCTGCATTTCCGCAAAGAGGTTCAGCGCCTGCGTGAAGAGTCGGACAGCTGGTTCTTTGATATCTGGCAGCCGGAAGCCATCGACGAAGCGGAGTGCTGGCCGGTTTCCCCGGGTGAAGAGTGGCACGGTTTTAGCGATGCCGATGCCGATCATATGTTCCTCGATCCGGTGAAGGTGACAATCCTTACGCCGGGAATGGATGAACAGGGCAACATGAGCGATGAGGGTATTCCGGCAGCGCTGGTGGCGAAGTACCTTGATGAACACGGCGTGGTCGTCGAAAAGACCGGGCCGTATAACCTGCTGTTCTTGTTTAGCATTGGGATCGATAAAACCCGCGCGATGGGGCTGCTGCGTGGTCTCACCGAGTTTAAGCGCGCCTACGATCTGAACCTGCGAGTGAAGAACATGCTGCCGGATCTCTACGCTGAAGATCCTGACTTCTATCGCAATATGCGTATCCAGGATCTGGCGCAGGGGATCCATCGCCTGATTCGCCAGCACGATCTTCCGCGCTTGATGCTGCGCGCCTTTGACGTGCTGCCAGAGATGAAGCTCACGCCGCATCGGGCGTGGCAGAAACAGATCAAAGGCGAGGTGGAAACGGTGGCGCTGGAAGATCTGGTCGGGCGCGTTTCGGCCAATATGATCCTGCCTTACCCGCCGGGCGTACCGCTGTTGATGCCGGGTGAGATGATTACGGAAGAGAGTCGTTCTGTGCTCGACTTCCTGCTGATGCTCTGCTCCGTTGGGCGACATTATCCGGGCTTTGAAACCGATATCCACGGTGCAAAACGCGATGAAAACGGCGTCTACCGTGTGAGAGTCCTAAAAAACCATTGAGGGGTTGCGTGATAACGACCCACGCGGGTAACGTGCTGAGATACGGTTAACGGAGAGAAACGATGTTGGGATTAAAACAGATTCATCACATTGCCATTATTGCGACCGATTACGCTAAGAGTAAATCCTTCTACTGCGATATTCTTGGTTTTACGCTGCAAAGCGAAGTTTATCGACATGAACGCGATTCATGGAAAGGCGACCTGGCGCTAAACGGTCAATATGTGATTGAGCTGTTCTCTTTCCCGTTCCCGCCAGCGCGCCCCAGCCGCCCGGAAGCCTGTGGCCTGCGCCATTTGGCGTTCAGCGTCGATGATATCGATGTGGCGGTGGCGCACCTTGAGGCGCATGGTGTCGCTTGTGAAGCGATCCGTATCGACCCGTTTACCGATAAGCGTTTTACCTTTTTCAATGACCCAGACGGCCTGCCGCTGGAGCTATACCAGCAGTAAGGCTTGCCTGTGAGCGCCCGGCCCGGTAACGTGCCGGGCTATCTTTCTGATGACGACATCCCCATGACAATATCTTCGCTCGCGCAACGACTCTCACCGCACCGCCAGTTTCTGGTGGCATTCAGCGGTGGCCTTGATTCAACGGTACTGTTGCATCAACTGGTCTGCTGGCGTCAGCAGGAGCCATCTATTTCGTTGCGCGCGGTCCATATCCATCACGGCATTAGTCAGAACGCCGATAGCTGGGTAGCGCATTGCCAGCGGCTTTGTACACAATGGCAGGTGCCACTGGTGGTAGAACGAGTCACCCTGGCGCAAAACGGTCTGGGGCTAGAGGCGGAAGCACGAACCGCGCGCTATCAGGCTTTTCGCGAGGCGCTTATCCCGGGAGAGGTACTGCTTACGGCGCAGCATCTTGACGATCAAAGCGAAACCCTGCTGTTAGCGCTTAAACGCGGTAGTGGGCCCGCCGGACTGTCAGCTATGCCGACGTATGCGGCGTTTGGTGACACGCAGTTGATTCGTCCGCTGTTACATGAAACCCGTGCGGCGTTGCTGCACTGGGCGCAGACGCATGCGCTGACGTGGATTGAGGATGAGAGCAACCAGGACGATGCCTATGATCGTAATTTCCTGCGTCTGCGCGTCTTACCGTTACTCAACGCCCGCTGGCCCCACTTTGCCGAAGCATCGGCCAGAAGCGCGGCGCTGTGCGCTGAGCAGGAACAGTTGCTGGATGAACTGCTGGCGGATGAGCTTGCGCGACTGCGTACGGATGCCGGGACGTTGACCATCGAACCGATGATGACGATGAGCGCGCCAAAACGGGCGGCGATTTTGCGCCGCTGGCTGGCGTGGCTCGGTGCGCCGATGCCTTCGCGTGAGACGATAGCCAGGGTGTGGCAAGAGGTGGCGCTGGCGCGGGAAGACGCGACGCCTTGCCTGCGTCTGGGGAACTTCGAGGTTCGCCGCTATCAGCAGCAGCTTTGGTGGGTGAAGGCGCTGGAGGGGCAAACAGAATCGGTGCTGGAATGGGCTGACCGCACGATGCCGCTGGTACTGCCGGGGGAACTTGGTCAACTTTACTGCACCGCTGGCGGCGATATTCGCCCGCCTCGGGCTGATGAGCTGGTTTCCGTGCGGTTTAAAGCGCCGGGGATGCTGCATATTGTCGGGCGTCACGGTGGCCGTAAGCTCAAGAAAATCTGGCAAGAACTAGGCGTTCCGCCCTGGTTGCGCGACACCACGCCGCTGCTATTTTATGGTGAAACGCTCATTACGGCGGTCGGTGTCTTTGTCACGGTCGACGGGACATGTGAAGCAGGCAAGGGCATAGCGCTGAGGTGGGATAAAACGGGCAGCGATGCCGCCCGTGATTGAATCATGATTCGCTAACGACCACGGTCCCGATTTCGGGGTGGCTGAAGCTGGTAATACGGTCGAGGCGCAGTTCGCGCAGTTCGCCCGCACTATCAACGACCAGATATTCCACGTTTTTACGTGATAACAGATCATGAGCCTTGGCTTGCAGCACTTCGCCGTCTTTCAGCTCCAGCGACAGGACGAGGTGGTGCTGGCAGGCGAGCTCAAGATTGTCATAGTCATCACAATTGATGGGTTGATAAGTATCATTCATCGACATAATCGCTCACCAGTAAGTTTGCCGCCGCATACGCGGCTTTTTCCCTGATTGATTCGGAAATGGCATTATCCGCCGCAACATCGTTCAACACCTTCAGTACACAACCTAGCGCATCCGGGATATACCCCAAATCACCGCTCGCAATCTCTGCGTAGCGTTGACGAATCAACTCACAATAGTTGCCCACGTGCCCTCCTGTCTGCGCTTCAATAAGCCTATGAAGATAATCTCTGTTTAGCAAGGTGACTATATCATACTCATTTAAGCATTATCAGCGGGATGAGCGACGGCGGATGCAATTCAGAACAGCCTTTTGGCCCTGATTTCGCTACAATGAGCCCCATTTTTCGCAGGAGTGAAGTCATGGCGCTGAAAGCAACAATTTATAAGGCGGTGGTGAACGTCGCGGATCTCGACCGGAACCAGTTTCTGGATGCGTCGTTAACGCTGGCTCGCCATCCATCTGAAACCCAGGAGCGCATGATGCTGCGCCTGTTGGCGTGGATTAAGTACGCGAACGAACGTCTGCAGTTTACCCGCGGCCTTTCCTCTGAGGATGAGCCGGAAGTATGGTTGCGCAACGACCATATGGGTATCGACTTGTGGATTGAACTCGGTCTGCCGGATGAACGTCGAATTAAAAAAGCCTGCAGTCTGTCTCAAGAGGTGGCGTTATTCACCTACAATAGTCGTGCGGCAGAGATTTGGTGGCAGCAAAATCAGAACAAGATGGCGGGCTTTAAGAACCTGGCGGTTTGGTATCTTGACGACGAACAGCTAGCGAAACTGAGCGCGTTTGCTGAACGCACCATGACGCTACAGGCCACCATTCAAGAAGGGGCAATCTGGCTTTCTGATGCTCAGAATAATCTGGAAATTCACCTGGCGCCGTGGCAGCTGCCGGCATGATTGTTATCTCCCGGCAGGTGAGTATCCCAGACTCGGAGCTGACGATTACCGCCATCCGGGCGCAGGGGGCGGGTGGTCAGCACGTGAATAAGACCTCAACGGCGATTCACCTGCGTTTTGACATCCGAGCTTCCAGCCTGCCAGAGTATTATAAAGAGCGCCTGCTCGAAGCTAACCACCACTTAATTTCTGCCGATGGTGTGATTATTATTAAGGCGCAGGAGTACCGCAGTCAGGAAATGAACCGTGAAGCGGCGATAGCTCGCCTGGTCGCGGTTATCCAGACGCTGACCGCAGAACAAAAAAGCCGACGACCGACGCGCCCAACCCGGGCTTCGAAGGAGCGGCGGCTGACGTCGAAAGCGCAAAAGTCTTCAGTGAAAAATTTGCGCGGTAAAGTTCGCTATTAAGCCGGACGTGGATGTAATAAGAATAAGGAATTGAGGGTGAAAAAAGCGATATTGGCCATTGCGGCTACGGGGATGCTGTTTGGGCTTTTCGGTTGCAACCATTCGGAAGTGAAGACGCTTAAACCGACTCAGGCGGCTGAGTTAACGCCGATGCAGCAAAGCTGGCGTGGCGTTATCCCTTGCGCCGATTGTGAAGGTATTGAAACCTCGTTGTTCCTCGAAAAGGACGGCACCTGGGTGATGAACGAACGCTATCAGGGCGTGAGCCGTGAACCGTCGTCGTTTGGTTCCTACGGTACCTGGGCGCGTACCGCTGATAAGCTGGTGCTGACCGATAGCGAAGGCGAGAAATCTTACTACCGCGCGAAGGGCGAGAAGCTGGAGATGCTCGATCGCGAGGGTAACCCGATTGAATCAAAGCTTAACTATACGCTGGAGCCGGTGAACGCCAGCCTGCCAACCACGCCAATGGCGATGCGCGGGATGTACTTCTATATGGCGGATGCGGCAACCTTCACCGACTGCGCCACCGGACAGCGCGTAGCGGTAGCGAATAACGCGCAGCTGGAGCGTGACTACGCCGCCGCACAAGGCAGCGACAGCAAGCCGATTCTGCTGGTGGTCGATGGGCACTTTACCGTTGAGCCGAACCCGGATACCGGCGCGATGGTGAAAACGCTGGCAACCGATAAAGCCGGGAAATTTACGCCGGGTAAAGACTGTTCCAGCGCGAAGTAACGGTGTTTGTAGGCCGGATGGCGGTCGTACAAGAGCATTGATATAAAAAAGCCTCACGTATATGTGAGGCTTTTTTGTAGCCCGGACGAGGCGGTAACGCCGACTCCGGGAAGGCACCGAGCGGATTAGCCTTTAATAGCTTTCACCAGGTAATCAACGATGTCGCCGGTTTTAATCAGCTGCTTCTCGCCGTTACGACGGTATTTGTATTCGATATCGTCGTTGTCGAGGTTACGGTCGCCCAGCACGATAGTGTGAGGTATACCGATAAGCTCCATATCCGCGAACATCACACCTGGACGCTCTTTACGGTCGTCCATCAGCACTTCGATGCCCTGTGCGCGCAGTTCAGCATACAGCTTCTCAGCCAGCTCCTGAACGCGGTAGGACTTGTGCATGTTCATTGGCAGAATAGCAACCTGGAACGGCGCAATGGCGTCTGGCCATACGATACCGCGGTCGTCAAAGTTCTGTTCAATGGCTGCGGCAACTACACGAGTTACACCAATACCGTAGCAGCCCATGGTCAGGGTCTGGTTACGACCATCTTCGCCCTGAACAGACGCCTTCATCGCTTCGGAGTACTTGGTACCCAGCTGGAAGATGTGGCCCACTTCGATACCGCGTTTAATCAGCAGCGTGCCTTTGCCGTCTGGGCTTGGGTCGCCAGCGACCACATTACGAATATCAGCTACTTCTGGCGTCGCCACGTCGCGATCCCAGTTGATGCCGAAGTAGTGCTTACCGTCGATGTTAGCACCAGCCGCGAAATCGCTCATCACAGCGACGGTACGGTCGATAATCACCGGAATTGGCATATTAACTGGGCCGAGTGAGCCTGGACCGGCTTTCACCAGCGCACGAATTTCTTCTTCTGTGGCGAAGGTCAGCGGGCTCGCAACCTGCGGCAGTTTTTCTGCTTTGACTTCGTTCAGCTCGTGATCGCCGCGAACCAGCAGGGCAACCAGCGGAGACTTGCTGCCTTCTACCGCTTTCACCAGCAGGGTTTTCACGGTTTTCTCGATTGGCAGGTTGAACTGCTCAACCAGCTCGGCGATGGTTTTCGCGTTCGGTGTATCAACCAGCGTCATTTCCTGCGTTGCTGCTGCACGTGGTTCTTTTGGTGCCACGGCTTCAGCGAACTCGATGTTTGCCGCGAAGTCGGAAGAGTCAGAGAAGATCACATCGTCTTCGCCGCTCTGCGCCAGCACCTGGAATTCGTGGGAAGCGCTACCGCCGATAGAACCGGTGTCAGCCTGTACTGCGCGGAAATCCAGACCCATGCGGCTAAAGATTTTGCTGTAGGCCGCGTACATCGCGTCGTAGGTTTCCTGCAGGGATTCCTGAGAGGTATGGAAAGAGTAGGCGTCTTTCATCAGGAATTCGCGGGAACGCATCACGCCAAAACGTGGGCGTACTTCGTCACGGAATTTGGTCTGGATCTGATAGAAGTTCAGCGGCAGCTGTTTGTATGAGCTCAGCTCGTTACGAATCAGGTCGGTGATGACTTCTTCGTGGGTTGGACCCAGTACGAATGAACGATCGCCACGGTCTGCAATACGCAGAAGTTCCGGGCCGTACTGTTCCCAACGGCCGCTCTCTTCCCACAGTTCAGAAGGCTGAACTACCGGCATTAACACCTCGATAGCACCGGCGTTGTTCATCTCTTCACGCACGATGTTTTCGACTTTTTTCAGGACGCGCACGCCGGTCGGCAGCCAGGTGTATAACCCGGAGGCCAGCTTGCGGATCATCCCGGCGCGCAGCATCAGCTGGTGGCTGATAACCTCGGCGTCGGCAGGTGTCTCCTTCAGAGTGGAGAGCAGGTATTGGCTAGTACGCATGTTGTTACGGTTCCAGTTGAACGATCGAACAGGCTCAAGTCGAGCCTGGCACAAAAACAAAAGTGATTTAGTTTACCAGCGAGAAAGGGATGTCAAAAGAGAGCGCGGTGAAATTACCGGGCTTCCAGCGCAAAGACCTCAAATCCTGACGGCGTTACGCGCCAGCGGACGTTAAAATCGAGCAGCCAGACGGCGTAGGTCTTTCCTTCTTCCTCGTTCTTACGATAGGCCGGACGCGGGTCCTGGGCCAGTACTTCGGTAATAAACCGACGTAAATGCGGGTAGCGCTTTTCCAGGCCGATAAGCTGCTGGGCAATCTCATCGCTGAAGGTGACGTCAACGTTGGCTTGCGGTGCATCCTGAGCGTAGCTGGCTCGAGCGTCTGGCAGCGACTCGGCGAACGGTAGGTACGGTTTTACATCGACAACAGGCGTGCCGTCGACTAAATCTAACCCGCCTAGTTCAAGGATGACGTGTTCTTTGTGGCAGCGAACGCCCCGGAGTTCAACCAGCGACATTCCGATGGGATTCGGGCGGAAGGTTGAGCGCGTGGCAAACACGCCCATACGGGCGTTTCCGCCGAGGCGAGGAGGTCGTACCGTAGGACGCCACCCGCCTTCCATCGTCTGATGGAAGACGAACAGTACCCACAAATGGCTGAACGCTTCCAGGCCGCGCACGGCGTCGGCCTGGTTGTAGGGCGGCAATAGATGCAGCTCACCGCTGCAGCTTTTGACCAGCCCTGGCTGGCGAGGTACGGCAAACTTCTCTTTATAAGGAGAACGGATAACGCCTATTTGTTCAAATACGAATGGGCTCATTGCGCGCTAACGTTAAGGGCTGAACCTACGCAGACCGCCTGACGGTAGCAACCCGGCGTGCCGCTGGTGACTTCACAGCTGTGCAGCAGTACCGCATTGGCCTTCATTTTAGAGGCGTTGATCTGCATGCGCTTGCGTGCCGTTGGGATGTTCGGTGGAGAATCCTGATTAGTGGCCTGGCATGAGTCACCGGAGACTTCGCCAAGATCGCGGAACGGCTTACCGACCAGATCTTCAGCGTTGGTGATAATTCTCACCGGCGTAGCGCGTGGCGCTTTAGGTTTCGCGGTCTCCGTTTTCGCGGGGGTCGCAGTGCTTTGAATAGGTTCAACAGGAGATCTGTTTAGCATGGAACAGCCACCTAACAGGAGCGCTAATAAACAGACCGGTAAAGCACGCATAGTAATTCCTCTATCATAAAGGGTAGACCAGGGAGCTATTGAATCAGGTGCTTGCATAAATGACAAGACGGGCATGCGCCCGTCTTGAAAGATACTGCTTAGCGGTAATGCGATTACCAGCCTTTAACAGCGCCGCCGTTAAAGATTTTGTTTGCTGCTTCGTATACTTCATCAGACTGGTAAGCCTGAACGAATTTCTTCACGTTTTCAGCGTCTTTGTTATCTTCGCGGGTCACGATCAGGTTCACGTACGGAGAGTCTTTGCCTTCAACGAAGATACCGTCTTTCGCCGGAGTCAGGTTGATCTGGCTGGCGTAAGTGGTGTTGATAACGGCCAGAGCAATCTGCGCGTCGTCCAGGGAACGTGGCAGCTGTGGTGCTTCCAGCTCAACAATCTTCAGGTTTTTCGGGTTTTCAGTGATATCCAGCGCGGTTGGCAGCAGACCTACGTCATCTTTCAGTTTGATCAAGCCAACTTGCTGCAGCAGCAGCAGGGAACGACCGAGGTTAGTCGGGTCGTTTGGTACCGCAATCTGGGAGCCCGGCTGCAGTTCGTCCAGAGATTTGATTTTCTTGGAGTAGCCTGCGATTGGGTAAACGAAGGTATTACCCACGGAAACCAGCTTGTAGCCGCGATCTTTGATCTGCTGATCCAGGTATGGTTTGTGCTGGAAGGCGTTCGCGTCGATGTCGCCTTTGCTCAGCGCTTCGTTCGGCAGAACGTAATCGTTGAAGGTAACCAGCTCAACGTCCAGGCCATATTTTTCTTTCGCGACTTTCTGTGCAACTTCAGCAACCTGCTGTTCTGCACCGACAATCACGCCGACCTTAATGTGGTTTGGATCTTTCTCGTCCTGGCCGCAACCAACAAGAGCCAGAGAACCAATCAGGGCCCCAACTGCCGCAAAGGTTTTAAAATTGAACGCCATGCTTATTATCCTTAAACTTTTGAGTTGTGTTGTGTGTAACGCTATTTATGAGTGACTGCCCGAACGATACGGTCGCCAGATACTTGAATTAAATAAACCAGAACGACAAGCAATACCAGTACTGTATTCATCACGACCGCATTATATCCAATGTAGCCATACTGATAGCCAATCTGCCCCAGACCGCCAGCACCGACGGCACCGCCCATTGCGGAGTAGCCAACCAGCGTAATCAGGGTGATGGTTGCCGCATTGACCAGACCCGGCAGCGCTTCCGGCAGCAGGACCTTACGTACGATCTGCATCGGTGTGGCACCCATTGCGCGGGAAGCTTCAATCAACCCGGTCGGGATTTCCAGCAGGGCGTTTTCCACCATGCGAGCAATAAACGGTGCAGCACCGACTGTCAGCGGAACGATTGCCGCCTGCAGGCCGATAGAGGTACCGACAATAATGCGGGTAAATGGAATCATCCATACCAGCAGGATAATGAACGGGATGGAACGGAAGATATTCACCAGCGCAGAAAGCACACGGTAGAGCTTGCCGTTCTCAATGATTTGCCCCGGACGCGTGGTATATAAAAGCACGCCGACCGGCAGACCAATCACGAAGCCGAAAAAGCCCGACACGAATGTCATTGCCAGCGTTTCCCAGACGCCGCGCGCCAGTAACCACATCATGGCTTCAGACATAACCCAGTACCTCTACTTTTACATGGTGTTGCTGCAGCCAGGCGATGGCCGCTTGCGTATCTTCAGGGGTGCCGTGCATTTCGGTCAGCATAATGCCGAACTTCACGCCGCCCGCGTAATCCATCTGCGCGCTAATAATGTTGTTGTTCACGTTAAAGCGACGTGCGGTTTCCGACAGCAGTGGAGCGTCGACCGAATGACCGGTAAACTCCATGCGCAGCATCGGTACGCTATCGGCAGTCTGTGCTTCTTTAAGACGTGCCTGGTAATCTTCTGGAATATCCAGATGCAGCGTGGACTGAATAAACTGCTGTGCCAGCGGCGTCTTCGGATGAGAGAAGACTTCGCTTACCGTATCCTGCTCGATAAGCTCGCCGTTGCTGATAACCGCAACACAGTCACAGATACGCTTCACCACGTCCATCTCATGGGTGATGAGCAGAATCGTCAGACCCAGGCGACGGTTAATGTCCTTCAGCAGTTCGAGGATAGAGCGAGTGGTTGCCGGATCCAGCGCGCTGGTGGCTTCATCACACAACAGAACCTTCGGGTTGCTGGCCAGCGCACGGGCAATGGCCACACGCTGTTTTTGCCCACCGGACAGGTTTGCCGGGTAGCTATCATGCTTGTCGCCCAGACCCACGAGGTCCAGCAGTTCAGTGACGCGACGCTTCACTTCTTCTTTAGGCGTATTATCGAGTTCCAGCGGCAGCGCAACGTTGCCAAACACCGTGCGTGAAGAGAGCAGGTTAAAGTGCTGGAAGATCATGCCAATCTGGCGACGCGCTTTAGTCAGCGCCGATTCGGACAGTGCGGTAAGTTCCTGACCGCCAACCTGAACGCTCCCTTCTGTCGGGCGTTCAAGCAGGTTGACGCAGCGAATCAGCGTACTTTTACCTGCACCGGATGCGCCAATGACGCCATAAATTTGTCCCGCAGGCACGTGCAGGCTAACGTTGTTCAGCGCCTGAATTGTGCGGTGGCCCTGCTGGAACACCTTGGTGATATTCGAAAGTTTAATCATTAGATTATTTATTATCGGTTAGGAGTTATCCGTGGCATTTTCTTCTGCCAGAGACGGGCGATGACCGTCAACAAAACGGATGTTAAGGCATCTAGACGGCTAAATCAATCTGATTTATGCGATCGGCGCTTTCTTGCCTGTCGAAACATGCGATACTAAAGGCACAAGCCTTAATCAGGAGCAACACGGTGGCAAAGTCTGTACCCGCAATTTTTCTCGATCGTGACGGCACGATTAATGTCGATCATGGCTACGTACATGAAATCGATGAGTTTGAGTTTATTGATGGCGTCATCGACGCTATGCGCGAATTAAAAGAGATGGGCTATGCGCTGGTGCTGGTGACTAACCAGTCAGGTATTGCTCGCGGGAAGTTCACCGAGGCGCAGTTTGAAACGCTGACGGAATGGATGGACTGGTCTCTGGCTGACCGTGGCGTTGACCTGGACGGTATCTATTATTGCCCACATCATCCGCAGGGAACGGTAGAAGAGTATCGTCAGGTATGTGATTGCCGTAAACCGCACCCGGGGATGTTCAAATCCGCGCAGGAGTTTCTGCACATTGATATGGCTTCTTCTTATATGGTGGGTGACAAAGTAGAAGACATGCAGGCGGCTGCTGCGGCGAACGTGGGGACTAAAGTGCTGGTGCGTACGGGCAAACCCGTCACCGAGGAAGCGGAAAAAGCCGCGGATTGGGTGATTAATAGCCTTGCAGACCTGCCTGCGGCTATCAAAAAGCAGAAATAAACGACGAAAAGGCGAAAAGGTGAGCGGTTGAAAGAAAAATGCATTTTTCCTCTTGTCAGCCTGAATTAACTCCCTATAATGCGGCCCCACTGAGACGGAACAACGGCAAACAGGCCGCCGGGTCAGCGAAGTTCTCCTGAGAACTTCGACAGAGAAAAGCGAAATTAAACGC
>NZ_JMPL01000007.1 GCF_000735365.1 Kluyvera ascorbata ATCC 33433
GTGACCGTTAGACAGCACAAAGCGGTCACGGTCAGCCCAGGACGGGTTCTGCGGGTTATGGTTCAGAAAATCACGCCACAGGACTTCGGCAATGTCAGCCATACCCATAGGGGCACCCGGGTGACCGGAATTGGCTTTCTGTACTGCGTCCATGCTCAGCGCACGAATAGCATTAGCAAGCTCTTTACGTGAGGACATTTTGACTCCAGTTCGGACTGTTGAAGGCAACCCTAACGTCACGAGAGGCGCACGTTACGGGCTATGC
Organism: Kluyvera ascorbata ATCC 33433; assembly: GCF_000735365.1. Classification (GTDB taxonomy): domain Bacteria; phylum Pseudomonadota; class Gammaproteobacteria; order Enterobacterales; family Enterobacteriaceae; genus Kluyvera; species Kluyvera ascorbata. The sequence goes on from NZ_JMPL01000007.1 coordinate 266, forward strand.
CAGAAAAAAGTGTCAACAATGTAACCTATGCGACAAAGCATGTACATGGAGCATCCTTTTGCCACTTCAGAAATCTCTGGAACAGAGGTTAACAAGATGTAATCCACTCGCTCGAAAGCCGCGATATTCTTTATACTTACGCCTAACTCTGGTGGTGCAGTTCCGGAGCATTTTCAGATAAACGACTTTGGAAGCAATCTCATGAAGAAACGGGCGGCGATTCTGGCGTTTGGCGCGACTTTACTGCTAAGCGGCTGTCAGAATATGGATTCAAATGGTTTATTGAGCTCAAGTACCGGCGCTTTGCAGGCATTTTCCTTGAGCGATCAACAGGTTCAGGCGCTAAGCGACCAAGCCTGTAAGGACATGGACAGTAAGGCTACCATCGCACCGGCAGACAGCGCTTATGTACAGCGACTCAATAAGATAGCGGCGGCGCTTGGCGATAACATTAACGGTCAGCCGGTGAACTACAAAGTCTACGTGGCGAAAGACGTCAACGCTTTCGCCATGGCCAACGGCTGTATCCGCGTGTATAGCGGCCTGATGGATCTGATGAATGATAATGAAGTCGAAGCCGTAGTTGGCCACGAAATGGGCCACGTTGCACTCGGCCACGTGAAGAAAGGGATGCAGGTGGCGATTGGCACCAACGCCCTGCGCGCAGCGGCGGCATCCGCTGGCGGCATCGTGGGCAGCTTGTCGCAGTCACAGCTTGGCGATCTTGGCGAAAAACTGGTGAACTCGCAGTTCTCCCAGCGTCAGGAATCGGAAGCCGATGACTACTCTTATGATCTGCTGCGCAAGCGAGGGATCAATCCGACCGGGCTTGCCACCAGCTTCGAGAAGTTATCTAAACTCGAAGATGGTCGTCAAAGCTCAATGTTTGACGATCACCCGGCTTCTCAGGCGCGTGCCCAGCACATTCGCGATCGCTTACAGGCGGACGGCATTAAATAATTATTCAGAGGGGCAATATTGCCCCTCTTGCTTTGATAAGCAAAAAATATTAATAATGGCTAAACGGCATGAATTGATAATTTAAGCGCACGAACCGTTAAATATACGTAGATGTCACATCGGTCAAATATATAAACCAACCCCGCCGCACTCAAACACTTATCCTGAATATCAAATCAAAATTATATTATTTACCTTTCAGGAAGTTCTTTTACCTTATTTTTAAATAGTCCAGAGGGGTTTAGTAAAGCCAGTCATGGCGCGCCCTGCATGATACGTCCCAGCGACACATCCATTCATACAATGATTGCTTTTGACACTTATTCAGGCGAATATCTGAATTGTAACAACACAATTCGACCGTCAGATAAACAGAGAAGTTCCCTCCGTGAAAAAGAAATTAACGTTAATTGCTTTAAGTATTATTGCCTCTGCGCCAGCTTTTGCGAGCCAGCAATCCGACAGCCAGGGTTTTATTGATGACAGCCATCTGGATCTCTTCTTGCGTAACGCGTATATCAAACGTGATTATCGCGATGGGCTACATGATAAGAGCGAATGGGGTCAGGGTTTTATCGCGACCTTTGAATCCGGCTTCACTCAGGGCCCTATCGGCTTCGGCGTAGACGGTATCGCCCAGTACGGCGTGCGCCTGGACGGCGGCCGTGGGAACAGCGGTGCGGGCGGCATCGACTTTTTCGCCCAGGATAACGACGGCCGGGCAAAATCTGATTTAGCCAAATTCGGTGCGACCGCCAAAATGCGCTTCTCCAATACCGTGCTGAGCTACGGTACCCAGCGCCCAGCGTTACCGATTCTCTACGCCGACGATTCGCGCCTGCTGTATGAAACCTTCACCGGGACCATGCTGACCTCCAAAGAGATTGACGGTCTGGAAGTGAACGCTGGTTACTTCACCGACGAGCAGCGTAAAAGCGACGACAGCCACAACAGCGGCCTGAAGAGCATTACCTTCGGCGGCGCGAGCTATCAGTTTAACGACCAGCTGAGCGGCGCGCTGTACGCCTCTAACGTTGAAGACGTGCTGAACAAGCAGTACCTCGGCCTGAACTACGCGCAGCCGCTGGCGACCGATCAGAAGCTGGTCTTCGACTTCAACGGCTATAACTCTCGCCTGGATCAGGAATACGCTGACTCTCTCGATACCGGCCGCAGCAACAGCATCTGGAGCCTTGCTACCAGCTATATCTGGGATATCCACACCTTCAAAATTGCCTACCAGCAGAGCAGCGGCAGCACCGGCTATCACTACGGCAGCTACCAGAATCAGGGCGGCGTCGGCGACGGCGGTAACACCATCTGGCTGGCGAACTCTTACTGGTCTGATTTTAACGGTGAAGACGAACGTTCATGGCAGGCGTCTTATGCGCTGGACTTTGGCGGCCTAGGCTTACCGGGCTTAAGCTGGACCACCGCATACGTTCGCGGCGATAACATCAAAACGGCAGAAACCAACAACGGTAAAGAGCACGAGTGGTTTAACCAGGTGCAGTACCAGGTCCAGGACGGCCCCGCGAAAGATCTGAAGTTTAAAGTTCGTTATTCGGTGCTGCGTGTATCCAGCAACGCCAGCGACTACAACGTCAGCGGGAATGAAGTTCGCGTTTACGTCGAGTACCCGTTTAACGCGTTCTGATGCTAAACGCCCTCTCCGCTAACGGAGAGGGCGTTTTCATTTTCAGTACAGCGTTTTCTGAGGCGGGCCCGCAAATTTCAGCGCGCCAATCTGTCCCATTTTTACTTCGATAACTGACGGCCCCGGCATCGCCAACGCTTCCGTCATCACGGCGTTAAAATCCTCTGCGCGATCCACGCTCCATGCCTGTAAGCCTATCGCTTGCGCCAGCAGCGTAAAGTCCGGCGTATGCAGCTCGTTGTAATACTGCCGACCGCCGAAATACTTATCCTGAATACCGCGCATCACGCCGTAGCCGCCATCGTTCATGATAAGCAGCGTCACGTTGGCTTTCTCCTGCGCCAGCGTCGCCAGTTCCCCCAGATTGAGGCTCAGGCCGCCGTCACCAACCAGCCCCACCACTTTGCGCTGCGGATTAGCAATCGCGGTACCAATCGCCATCGGTAGCCCCATACCAATCGCCCCCGCCAGGGAGTGAATATTCATCAGCGGGCCGTTTGCACGAAACAATCGGCTCCCCCACAGGCTGCCGGAAACGGTAATATCGCGCACCAGCAGGCCATCTTCCGGCAGCGCATTGGCGATAGCATCGTTGAGCTTCGCATACTCACCGCACTGCGCGCGCAGATCCTGTTCGGCCTTGGTCACGGCGCTGCCCACCAGCGCATCCCACTGTGCATTGCCCCATTCACGCCCCTGCACTTTCTCCGCTAACGCAGAGAGCAGCGCAGAACAGTTGGCAATAATGGTGTTGTCCATCAGGTAATTACGGCTAGCCGCCGCTGGGTCGATATCAATCTGTACCCGAGGATGCGGCAGTTCCAGCGTCCAGGAGCGCGTTTCATTGCTACGCAGACGCGACCCTGCCACCAGCGTAAAATCACAGGCCGAAATCACCGCTTCAATAGACGGCGAGTTATGGAACGCACGCAGGCTGCCGCGATGACTATCCGGCAGCACGCCGCGCGCGTGGGTGCTGGAGATAACCGTCACCCCGGCATCGGCCAGCTTTTTCACCGCTTCTGCGCAACCCAGCGCGCCGCCGCCCAGCCACAGCAGCGGCAGCTTCGCCTGTTTGAGCTGCGACCACAGCTCGTCCACCACGCGACTCTCTACGTCAACCGTCGGCAGCGCCTTCACCGGCGCCGTCACCAGCGAAGCGGGAATTTTAGCGCTCTGAATATCAATCGGGATTTCAACCGACACCGGCCCGCACGGCGGCGTCTGAGCTTCCTGAATCGCTTTATGCAAAATCGCTATTGCCTGATTAGCGTTGCTGATGCGGTAAGCCCGCTTTGAACTCGCCTTGAGGAACGTCAACTGGTCGCGAGTCTCGTGGATAAATCCGGTATCCGCATCCAGCCACGCTTTTTCCACCTGACCGGTTAAGTGGAGCATCGGCGTGCAGGCGTTCATGGCTTCTACCAGCGCGCCAACCGCGTTACCCGCCCCCGCCCCGGTGCTGGTCAGCGCGACGCCAAGCCCAGAGAAACGACCATGAGCATCGGCCATGGTGACCGACCCCGCTTCGCCGCGCGCCGGAACAAAACGGATATTTCCGCGCTGCCCCACCGCATCGGCAATCGGCAGGTTGTGGATAGAGATGACGCCGTAAATGGCCTCAACGTGATACTGCTCCAGCGTTCTGGCGATGGCGTCGCCGACGGTTATCATTTCGCTCATTACTCACCCTTTCTTAGTCGCACCAGTGGTTAACGCTATTACCCGTCGCCAGATAAATGCTCTTTTGTTGCATCCAGGCTTTCAGCCCCTGAATGCCCTTTTCGCGGCCCAGACCGCTCTCTTTAAAGCCCCCAAACGGGGTCGAAATGGAGAAAACTTTGTAGGTGTTAATCCACACCGTGCCAACTTCAAGCCGCTCGCTCAGGCGTAGCGCACGCCCGGCATCCCGCGTCCAGATCCCCGCCGCCAGCCCGTACACCGAATCGTTAGCGTCGCGAATCAGCGCCTCTTCATCGCGAAAAGCCATCGCCACCAGCACCGGCCCGAAGATCTCCTCCTGACAGGCGCGATCGCTATTCTTCAGCCCCTCCAGGATCGTAGGCTGCAAGAAACTGCCTGCCGCCAGCGCGGGATCGGCCGGGATCTCACCGCCGCACAGCACGCGACCGCCTTCCTGCTTCGCCAGTTCCACGTACTCCAGCACGCGCTGGCGGTGCGCCTCGCTAATCAGCGGGCCTACGTGCGTGTCACGGCTGAAGGGATGGCCGACGCGCAGACCCCGCGTTAACTCGAGCAAACGCGCCATCAGCGGGGCATAAACCTGTTCATGGATAAACAACCGCGAGCCCGCAATACACGCCTGCCCGGCCGAGCTAAAAATGCCGTAGCAGATGCCGCGTGCCGCCTGCTCAATGTCGGCGTCTTCCAGCACGATGGTCGGTGATTTTCCCCCCAGCTCCAGCGAGGTCGGGATAAGCTTTTCTGCCGCCACGTGCGCCAGATGACGACCGGTGGTGGTACCGCCGGTAAACGAAATTTTGCGTACCTTCGGATGGCGTGCCAGCGCATCACCAATCACCGAACCTTTGCCCGGGAGCACGCTCAGCAGGCCTGCGGGTAAACCCGCTCGCTCGAAGACTCTCGCCAGCTCCAGCGCCATCAGCGGTGTGGCTTCTGCGGGCTTGAGGATCACCGCATTGCCCGCGGCAATCGCCGGTGCCACTTTCTGCATTTCGCTGGCAATCGGCGAGTTCCACGGCGTAATTGCCGCCACCACGCCAATCGCTTCATAACGGCTTAGCGTTAACAGATCCGGCTGGCGCGGCGTTGGCAGCTCGCCCTCTAGCAGCTCACAGGCAGCCGCAAAGTAGCGGGCGGTTGCCGCAGCACTCATCACCAGCCCGCGGGCTTCCGCCAGCGGTTTGCCGTTGTCAGAGCTTTGCATGCGCGCCAGATCGTCGAGGCGGCCTTCAATGTCATCCGCCACTTTGTGCAGGATCTTCGCGCGCTGATGCGCCAGCATGTTGCGCCAGCTCGGTTCACGCCACGCGCTATCTGCGTATTCGATAGCGTCATTGAGATCCTCGAGGCTCGCCGCGTGCAGCGTGGCATTGAGGGAGCCATCCGCAGGGAAAGTGCTCTGCATCACCTCGCCGCCACCGTGACGCCAGTGGCCGCCGACAAATATTTTTAATTCATCCATTTGAGCCTCTCAGCGTTGCGCCAGCTCACGGCAGGCGCGCACTGCGCTTAACGCTGCCAGGGTGGACGTTTTTGGGTTGCTGGCCAGCGGCAGTCCGCTCAGCTCCAGATGAAATTCACCAAACATCCCTTCAACGTGCAGGGTATGGGTATTGCGTTTCGTGGCGGGGTCGACCATCAGTTGAACGCGGGTCTCGTCCATCCCCACGCCGCCGAGCGCCACGGTGGCGGCGACGTTAGCATTGGCCGGGAATAACCGTGCCGCTTCACGCGCGCTGCCTTCAAAGAAAACCTGAGCTTCCGAGACCGCACTGAGATCGATAAGCTGCTCGGCATAACTGCCGCGCCAGCTGGCTGGACTTTTGCGCGACCGGTAGGTGACGCGCTCGAGCCCGCCCTCTTTCGCTGCCGCCAGCCCGTCTATCCCCGCCACCGCGCCGGAAAGCAGCGTTAGCGTGCCACCCGCATTTTTCAGCTGCTGTTCAAGCGCGCTATCCGCCAGTGCGCCGGTGGAGATCACCGCCAGATGCCAGCCACGCGTCAGCACCGCTTCGCCGAACTGCGCGACCGCCTGCTGGCTTGCACACTCCAGCACCAGATCCGGCGCATCAGCACAGTCAACCGGAGACGTCAGTGCCGTTACCGCATCGCCAAACTGCTCACGAATAGCCGCGTGGTGGGTCTCACGCGCCACAATCCAACCAATAGCAACCTGCGGCGGAAGGCGTTCAATCACCGCCTGCGCCATCGCGCCATAGCCAATTAACATGATCTTTTTCATGAGGCTTCCTTACAGATGACGGCAAAAGCCGCCGGAGACATCCAGCGCCGCGCCGGTGGTAAAGGAGGCCAGCGGTGACGCCAGGAATAACAGCGCCTGAGCGGGCTCTTGCGGCTTGCCGAGACGGGCCATCGGGATACCACGCTTGCGGGCGATATCCGCCGTCCACTCAGGCCAGCTCTGGTTCTTATCGCTGCGGTTGGCAAACCGTCGCTGCCACTGCCCGGACTCCACCATGCCAAGCAGAATGGAGTTCACGCGAATGCCTTTTTCCACCAGATCTTTTGACAGCGTAAGGGTCATGTTGAGCAGCGCCGCTCGGGCAGCCGAGGTGGCAATCATGTGCTCTTCCGGCTGAAGTGCCAGCAGCGAATTCACGCAGGTAATCGAGGCGATATCCGACTGTTCAAGCTGTGGTAAAAACGCCTGCACCGGGTTAATCACGCCAAACAGCTTGAGTTCCGCTTCATGCAGCCACGCCTCGCGCGGGGTATCGGCAAAGTGCGCGACGTAGCCCTGGCCTGCGTTATTAATCAACATATCCGCCGGGCCAAAATGGGCTTTCACCGCTTCAGCAAACGCCTGCACCTCTTCGGCTTTCAGTACGTCGCAGCGCCATGAAAACACCTCACCTTCGGGATATTCGTTTTGCAGCGCAGCGTGAGCGCTGGCAAGGCGGTCGGGATCGCGTCCGCAGAAAGCCACCTTCGCCCCTTCGCCCATTAACAGGCGCAGCGTTTCAAAACCAATACCGGAAGACCCGCCGGTGACCACCGCAACGCGCCCTTCAATTTGTGCATTCATCGCGCACCTCGTGTTTAATTCGTAAAAGCAGTTGATTAAAAAACGTATCGTTATCGAGATAGCTGGCGTGTCCAGCCAGTGGAATCGCGGTGAACGGCATGCCGTAACGTATCGCCAGCCCATGTACTCGTTCTGGTTGGGTGATGGCATCCTGCTCGCCGCACCAGACTTCAAATGCGCCGCCATAGCGCGACAGCCAACCGTGAATGTCGTCGTGCGCCAGCATCCACGCGGCGGCGAGATAGCCCTCCGCGCGCAGTTTGCGCATGCCTGCTGCGACGGTGGCGATATCCACTTCACGCGCGGCGGGATGCAGCAGCTTCGCCGCCCGGGTTTGCGCCAGCACGTTCCCTCCCAGCGCCATTTGCTGTTCGCGACTGCGCCAGATCTGTTCACGCTGTTCCGGCGTGCTCTGGCCATAGCCCTGCGCCGGATCCGCCAGCACCAGATGCAGCACGCGGTTGGGGTATTTCGCCGCAAAGGCGCTGGCCACCAGCGCACCGAGCGAATGGCCCACCAGCACCGCCTGCTCGACGCCTGCGCTATCGATCAGAGCAGCCAACGCATCGGCATAATCGCCGGCGTTGGCCCGCGCCACATCAAGCATCGGACTTTCGCCATAACCGGGCATATCCCAGGCCATTACGCGGAAGCCCGTCAGCGCCATCTGCTTATGCCATGAGGCCGCGCTGGAGCTGATACCGTGCAGCAGCATCAGCGGAATACCGCTACCCTGTTCACGAAAATCCGTCATAGCGTCTCCTTAGTTCCGCTTCACTTTTGACAGCGGATGATCGGCCGGGTAGGTCGGCGTTTCTGGTTTTTTGGTGCCCAGCATCACGCACATCAGCGCCTCTTCTTCGCCGTGGTTAAACAGCCCGCGGTAAATACCCGCCGGAACGGAGATCAGGTCACGCTCCCGCAGGATCGTTTCGATATAGCTATCGCCATCCTGAATCATCAGGGTTATCTGGCCTTTCAGCATGAAGAACACCTCTTCCACATCGTCGTGCAGGTGCAAAGGCCCTTCGCATTTCGACGGCAGCACCATGGTGGAGAAGGTAAAGTGCTCGGCCGCCACGGTGTTGGTGTCGCTCACCACGCCGGTCGCCCCAGTGCCGATATAGCGCATCTGCGCGCGGCGGTATTTCGGGTCATAGTCGGCCTGGAACTTCAGCGCGTTCCAGTCGTACTTGCGGCCTTCAAAACGGGCGATGCGTGATTCGATCCACTCTTCCATCGTCAGGTTGTCAGGTTTAATGCCTGGTTTTGCGGTTACGGTTGAATCTGTCATGACACTCTCCTCAGTAACGTCTCAGCAGCGGCAGTAACAGGAGGCAGCCCACCGCCGCCATCACCGCCAGAAAAATCAGCCCGGAATCCATGCTGTGGGTAAAGGCAATGAGCGCCCCCATCACCGCAGGCGACAGCGCCCCGGCAAAGTTTCCCAGCCCGTTGAAGATGCCACCGGCGGTAGCACTCACCCTTGGATGGGTAGCCTTCGCCAGCAGCGCGAAAATATTCGGGGCACCGGTTCCCCACATGAAGGTGCTGAAGCTCATCGCCGCGATAATTGCCAGCGGGGTATCGAGATGCATCACTACCGCCAGCCCCACGCCCGCACCCGCCATCGAGATAAAGCAGGCCGCCGCGCGTTTATCGACGCGGTCCGACAACCAGGCGCCAATCACTTCCCCCGCCAGCATGGCGATGAATGGCATCGACGACAGCCAGCCTGCGTGCTCAAGATGAATGCCTTTACCTTTAATCAGGTAGCCCGGCAGCCAGCCGTTTATGCCCCATAGGTAGGTAAGAAACGCGATGTTAAAGATGCAGATAATCCAGAAGTGCAGGCTGACAAATAGCTCGCGGCGCGCCGCCCGGCGCACCTCCTGCGTCGCCTGCGCACTGGCAGGCTTGACGTCAAGGCGGATGCCGCGCAGACCAATACGCACAAAAATCAGCACCGGTACGGTCAGCATGGCCATCACGAAGAACGTGCTCTGCCAGCCAAACGTATTCAGTAACCATATGGACAACGGGAATCCAATCGCCGCGCCAACCGGCGTACCGAGCAGCCACAGCATGGTAGCCCGAGCCTGCAGGTGCTGCGGGAAATTGTGGCGGACAATGGCAAAGGCCAGTGGGAACAGCGGCCCTTCGGCAACGCCGAGCAGGATGCGCAGTACGATCATCAGGGTGTAGTTATGGGTAAAACCCATCGCCACCATCAGCACACACCACACCGCCATCATGCCGGTGAGCAAGCGCAACGGCGCGATTTTGTCGCCCAGTCCGCTTAAAAATATCGAGGAAAAACCGTAGCTCAGCAAAAAAGCGCTCATCAGAATGCCGAGGCGAGTGGTATCAAAATCAATGCCCATCGCCTGTTGAAAATGGCCGTCAGTAAACAGCGCGGCAATGCTAATTTTGTCGAAAAAAGCCAGCAGCACGCAGGACAGCAGCGATAGAGGAATCGCCCAGCGAACCGCTTTTTCAGGCGTACAGATCCCCTCACCGCTCGCCGATACAGGCGCGGTGTTCGTCTCGAATGTGGCCATTTATCCCCCCTGAGGGTGCGAGTTGGTTATCGCAATGACATCAGTGAAAAGGTTGGGTCAGCGAGCGGAACGTCTGACAGATCCCGTCCAGCGGCCATCCAGCGTTTCGCCAGCTTCACGGTGCGCGCATCGTTAAACGCCACCAGTTGCGTCAGTCGCCCGTTATCATCCAGCGAGAAGAAGAGCGCGTTTTCACGGACGACAGTTTTGCTACCCGCCTGCGGTATCCCGAGGATCTGGATGTTGTGCTGGTATTGATCCGACCACAGCCAGGGCGCTTCGTCATACCCGGCGGCATCGGCATTGAGCATCGCTTTTGCCGTTGCCACCGCCTGATTCTGCGCAAAAGCCCACGACTGAATGCACAGGCCGTACTGGTGATGCTCCGCCACGTCGCCAGCGGCGAAAATAGCCGGGTCCGATGTCCGCCCCTGCGCATCAACGACTACCCCGTGGTTGATATTCAGGCCCGCGTCGGCTGCCAGCTCAAGATTAAGCGTGACGCCAATCCCCACCACCACTGCATCAAACGTTTCACGCTGCCCGTCGCAGTGGATTGTCGGCAGGCCGTGATTATCTTCAAGCTCCAGCGCGCCACAGCTGGTACGGATATCGACGCCCTGTTCGCGATGCATCTCTGCCAGACGTGCAGAGACATCGGCACTCACCGAACGCATACAGAGCGCAGGCTGCTGCTCGAACAGCGTTACCGCCACACCGCTTTTACGCGCAGAAGCAGCAATTTCGAGCCCAATCCAGCCGCCGCCGACAATCGCCAGCGTTTTGCAGGCTGCCAGACGCCCTTTCAGCTGCTGCGCATCCTGCCAGTGACGCAGGGTGTACACCTGTGTATGTGCTGCCCACGCATTTCCCGGCACACGCGCCCGACCGCCGGTAGCAATCAATAGCTGGTCATAGTGAAGCGAATCACCGTTGCTTAAGGCGACCGTTTTTGTGTCGCGATGAATGGCCTCGGCCCGCAGCGGGCGATACCAGTTCAGGTTCAGCGCCTGCTGCACATCTTCACTGAACAGGCGCGGCAATGCGGCATCTGGCTCCAGCAGGGTGGCTTTAGAGAGCGGCGGGCGCTCGTAGAAATCCCACGCCTCTTCCGCCACCACACAAATCTCACCGTCGAAGCCTTCATCGCGCAGCGTTTTCGCCGCCCAGCCGCCCGCCTGGCCGCCGCCGATAATCACAATGCGCGACGTCATACGACCTCCGTCTTCTTCTGCTGGCGACGCGTGTCGTGATCGATCCCACCTTCCACCGCCCACTCGGTAAAGGAGACCAGCGAATGCTCCAGCTCGCGCGGCTGCCAGTTTTCCGTCAGGTAGTCGTCGTTGGTGTAGTACTCAAACGCGCCGCCGGTTGGGCTGTTGACGTACCAGAAGTAGGCCGACGATACCGGATGGCGGCCCGGCCCGATAAAGGTGCTCCAGGCATTTTTGTTCATGGCGATGCCGCCGCCGATCACTTCGTGGATATCGCGCACGGTAAAGGCCACGTGGTTAAGGCCGCGCTTGCGGTTTGGCAGTTGCAGTAAAAAGAGATTATGGTGGCCACCGCGAGCTCCGCAGCGCAGGAATACCGCGCGGTTGATGTAGCGGTCGGACACCTGGAAACCCAGCACCTCGCGGTAGAATGCTTCTACCGCCGCTAGCTCCTCAACGAAGAACACCACGTGACCGACGTTGATAGGCTCCGCGCTGCTGTAGACTGGGCTCGGCGTATCAATGCGGCGCGCATCGCCCCACTGGTTAATCGGCTCAACGTTCAGCTCAACCGGCACCTGCTCGGTCACCTGCACCCGTAAAGTCATGCCGTTCGGGTCGCGGCACTCCAGGGCGCCATCCACCTCACGAAAGCCCGGCTGCTGGGCGAGTTTTGGCTTTAATGCTTCCAGCGCCTGTGCGCTGGCGACCGCCCAGGTCATGCGCCGCAAGGTATTACCCGCTTCAAATGCCGGAGGAAGATCCGGGCTTTCCGTCGGGTTTAGCTCGACGCGCGCGCCGCTCTGGGTGGTAAAACGCTGGCCGCTGGCATCGCCCTTCAGGCCAAAGTCGCGCATAAATTTGGCGCAGTGCGTCAGGCTGTCGACGCCAAATTCCAGCTTTTCAATTCCGATTACGCTCATCGTTCGTTGCCTCATTTACCGTTCATCGCCCGAATTTAGGCGTAAAACATGCCCGACGCCGTCAAGCGCCTGGAGTTAATTAATTGATTTAGCTCGCTTTAGAGAGATGCCCCAGGAAGCCGGAAATTTTATCCGCCGCCAGACTTACCTCGTTTTGCAGCCGTTCACGACAGCTTTGCGGGATCTCTTCCGATGGCACCAGGATACTCACCACCGCCGCTACTTTGCCGCTGCGGTCGTACACCGGGTACACGATGGAAGAGATACCGTGGCGGTAGAACGATTCACCGATAACGTAGCCACGCGCTTTATCCTGCTGCACCATCTGCCATAACGCTTCACGCTCCTGCAACTGGCCCGGCGTATTGCCCGGCAGGCGCTCGTTCGGGAACAACTGTTCAAAATCAGCGCGGCTCAGGTCGGTCAGCAGCATACGGCCCAACGAGGTACAGTGGACCGGTAAGCGAGTCCCAATGCTCACCTGGTTGATACGCGAACCCGCGGCGCTGACGCGGGCAATATAGATGATGTCGCGCCCGTCGCGGATCGCCAGATGACTGCTGCACTGGCTGGTATCACGCAGTTGCTCAATCACCGGTTGCCCCACCTGCGCCACATCCAGCGACGCAATGTACTCAAAGCCCAGACGCAGCACGTTCATCCCCAGCGAGAAGGTATTGGTGCGGGTGTTACGCTCCAGAAACCCCATGTATTCCAGCGTCTGCACCACCCGATAGGCGGTTGCCTTTGGCATATCCACCAGCCGGTGTAGCTCGGCAAACGTCATTTCGCGATGCTGCTCGCCGAAGGCCAGCAGCAGCTGCAATCCGCGCTCGAGCCCCGGTACCAGATATTTCACTTCCTGACAGTTTGCCATTTCGACTCCGACACTCAGTTAAAGACAAAGCCGCCGTTGACCGGCACCAGTTGCCCGGTAATAAACCGCGACAAATCGCTAAGCAGCCATACCACGCTGCCGGTGACATCTTCCGGCTGCTGTGCGCCGGTCAGCGCGCGACCGTTTTCATACAGCTGATGGCGCTCCGCTGGAACGTATTCCGTCGCCTCGACGCGGGTCAGTCCCGGCGCAATGGCATTGATGCGAATCCGTTTTTCACCCAGTTCGCGGGCCATCGAGCGGGTCATCGCAATCACCGCCCCTTTGCTGGCGACGTAGGCCATCAGCCGCGGCGCGCCCCACAGTGCGGTATCGGAAGCAACGTTGACGATCCCCGCGCCTTCGCGCAGCAGCGGTACCGCCGCACGGGTCACCAGCCAGGTGCCCTTTACGTTAACGGTCATGACGCGATCCCAGAGATCCGGATCGTAGTCGATCATATTTTTCCCGCCGACGCCGGTGGCCATCGCCGCGTTGTTCACCAAACCATCGATTGGCCCCACCGCACCGACGGCGCTGAATACCGCGTCGATTGACGCGGTATTCGCCAGATCGATAACGTGTGATTCGATCGTGTAGCCCTGCTCTCGCAGACGGTGGGCGCTCTCGACCAATTCACCTTCAAGGATGTCGCACATCACCACCGCCGCACCTTGCTCGGCGCAGGCCTGGGCGAAGTGATACCCCAACCCACGAGCGGCACCGGTGACGACGATACGCTTGCCGTTCAGCAGGCCATTCATCAGGCGGCTCCCTGCTGCTGCTCGCGAACGGCCAACTGCTCTTTCGCCGCTTTTTGCATCATGCGACGCAGACGGGAAAGGCCAACGTCGTGCTGATAAAGGTACTCATGATCGCGCGCATCCGGTGCCATACACTCCAGCACCACCCGGTCCTGCTCGAGCACTTCCCAGTGCAGTTTTTCCAGGCGATTGCGGTACATGAAGCGCCACATATCACGCTGCCAGCCCTGCACGCGGCGGATACGCCAGAAGAAGACGCGGCAGTTATCGTTGTCTTCCGGCACGACCATGCCGACGATAAAGAAGTGACCACCCGGCCCGAAACGTTTTTTATAAGGAATGGAGAGACGCATCCACAGCGCGCCGCTGTTGCCGAGCTCAACCCAGTCAAAGTTGACGCCGGTCTGGCCTTTTTTCTCGAAAACAAAGCCCGTTTTGGTCGGTTGCAGCACCATATCAGCCTTGCGGTCACCTTCTGCCATCGAGTGCGATGATGAGTGAAGATAGGTGCCATGCATCGGATCCATGACGTTTTCCAGCGCGTACTGGTAGTTGCATTTCCACGCGGCGGTACACAGGAAGTTGCTGTAGTTTTCGGTGTCAGCCAGCTCTGCCGGGAAGCTCAGTTCATCCGGCTGCTGGTCGGCTGTCACGCCGAACCACAGAAAAATAGCGCCGTGTGCTTCCTGTACGTTGTAGCTGCGCACGCACTGCTGGCCCACCAGCGGGCATTTATCGACGGCGGGGACATCTTTCACTTCGCCGTTGCCGGCGACTTCTACACCGTGATACCAGCAGGCAATGCGGTCGCCGAGGTTCCAGCCCATCGACAAGCGCGCACCGCGGTGCGGGCAGCGATCTTCCAGCGCCTGAACCTGACCGTCCTTGTTACGCCAGACCACGATCTGCTCGCCAAGACGGGTGATCCCCACCGGGGCGGACTGCACTTCCCAGCTGGACAGTACCGGATACCAAAGGCCGCGCAGGCCTTTGTCGAGATAATGTTGTACGGTTGTCGTCATCGCCTTGCCCTCAGTAGCCGTTAACCTGTAAGAATGCTTCGAAGCTCGCGTCGCTCCACGGCTCGCCCTGCTGGTCGTGCATTTTACTGGCGTTAAGCCCGTTCACCAGCTCTGTCAGCGTTTCAGCCCCTTGCTCGAACAGTTCTTCCAGCGTGGCGATAAGCTTCAACTCCCAGTTTTCCGGAATACGGCTGCGGGTCTGCCAAATCAGATTGCTGTAGTCGCCCGGTTTATGGATGGCGCCGTTTCCGCCTTCCGCCGGTGGGGCAAACTGACGGCTTTCCGGCAGCGCGGGGTTAAAGTCCAGGGTGTCACTCATGCCACGGTCTCCTCGATAAACGTAATCTGGATTTGGTTTTCAAATACCCGAACCGGGTAGCGGTTGAGGTTGCGCCCGCCGGGGCCATGCAGGCACTGCCCGGTTTTGACATCAAAAACCGCCTCGTGCAGCGGGCACTCCACTTTGCCGTCCTCGACAAAACCCTGGCTCAGCAGCGCATAGGCATGCGGGCATACGTCTTCCAGCGCGTAGTACTCACCGTCAATCAAATAAACGCCGATCTCTTTACCTTCGACGTTGCCGCTAAAAGGGAAATCTTCCTGTACTTGCTCTGCATCACACACGCCTATCCAGCTCATCGCGATCCTCCAGGCTTTTGTTTCATATATGAAACTCTGTTTCTTATTTAATACGGTCAATATAAAAGCGATGAATGTTTCGTCAAGCGCCAATGTGACGAACTTGTTAATCAATAGGTATTTAATTAGCTAAGTGTGCAAACGATCACGAAAAAATGCAGCGATATGAAATTTTCATCATCCGGCAAGTGAGAAATACATTTTATTGATGGTCTGTCATTTTTAAGAATAGATATTGACTTTTGAGGTAATTGCCCTCTAAAAAATTATAAACCGAAGCTATTTCATGGTTTCACCAGTGAAACAAATTGAAATTTTATCCTTAAAATACAATGAGTTTCATATATGAACCATTTTAGGAACGTGATAGTTTCATAGATAAAAATATAAACTTAAAAATCTATTAAGGTGGAAGTGATGACGGCAAGATGGCAAGGCACAATCGCAATACTGTTATTAATAATTATTTCTTACGTCGATCGCGTAAATATCTCGGTGATGATTCTTAACCCTGATTTTGCCGCTCATTTTCAGTTAAATGAAAACAGAATGTTACAAGGAATGTTAATGACATTCTTTCTTCTGGGTTATGGATTCTCGGCTTTACTGTTAACGCCAGTGATTGAAAGTCGTTGGAATTACCGACAGGGACTGCTGGGTAGCATTGCCGTGTGGGCGGTGGTGTGCGCCGTGTCACCGCTGCTCGGCTCGTTGATGGGCATGCTGATTGCACGCGTGATTCTGGGCGTTGCCGAAGGGCCGCTGTTCTCGCTCAAGACGCGCTTCATCAGCGATAACTTTAACGCTGATGAAATTGGCAAACCCAACGCCGTTACCGCGCTGGGGGTTTCGCTGGGGCTGGCGGTGGGCTTCCCGCTGGTCACCTGGCTGATGGCAAATCTGGGCTGGATGGGCTCTTTTTACGCGCTGGCGGTACTCAATCTGGTGCTAGGCGGCGGGCTCATCTGGCGTTTTCTTCCGGCACCGCGCGCCGCGGCAACGCGAGCAAAGTCGGGCATCAAAGAGACATTCACTCTGGCCTTAAGAACGCCCCTGCTCGGCTGGATCCTGCTGGTCGAGATTGCCACCCTCAGTTATTT
This sequence comes from Kluyvera ascorbata ATCC 33433, assembly GCF_000735365.1. Taxonomy (GTDB): domain Bacteria; phylum Pseudomonadota; class Gammaproteobacteria; order Enterobacterales; family Enterobacteriaceae; genus Kluyvera; species Kluyvera ascorbata. Next base: position 16,733 of record NZ_JMPL01000007.1, read on the forward strand.
ATGGGGCAGCAGCGCCTGGCTTCCCGCCTGGCTGCGCGATGAGCACCATTTTTCACTGCATGCCACCGGTTTTCTGGCCGCCATACCGTTCTTACTGAGCCTCGGCTCCAAGTTCCTCGGTGGCGTGCTGCTCGACAAAATGCGCCCGGAACAAGCTCCGGTGCTGTTTGTCATCGGTGGATTGCTAACCGCGCTCTCCGTGCTGGCGCTGATGCTCAGCCATCAGCCTGCCTGGCTGGCGCTGTTTATGCTATCGGCAAACGTCTTCTGGGGACTACAGGGGGCGGCTATCCCTGCCGTCGTGCAGCATTACGCCGCGCGGGAAGCCGTGGGAAGCGCCTATGGGATCATTAACGGCATTGGCAATATCTGTGCGGCGTTTATTCCGCTGCTGATGGGTATCGTGATGAAGTCGGTGGGGTCGGTCAGCTCGGGATTTTCGGTTCTGGTGGCATCGCAGATTGTGACGCTACTTGCCGGAGGGATACTGCTGCTGCGCATGCGTCGCGCAGCAGCAGTAGGCGTTTAAAACTTATTCGCCTTTTTTCGCTGCCTGGATGTAGAGCATTTCCAGCGCCAGGGTCGCCGCCGCCAGTGCGGTGATCTCGGACTGGTCATAGGCCGGAGCCACTTCCACCACGTCCATCCCAACGATGTTCAGATTCTTCAGGCCGCGAACCAGTTTAATGGCGCGATCGGACGTCAGACCGCCGATCACCGGCGTACCGGTACCCGGTGCAAAAGCAGGATCCAGGCAGTCGATGTCAAAGGTCAGGTAGACCGGCATATCGCCAACGATCTGCTTAACCTGCGCGATGATGTCGTCCACGGTACGATCGTTCACCTGACCAGCGTCCAGTACGGTGAAGCCGTTGTCTTTGTCGAACTCGGTACGAATACCAATCTGCACGGAGTGGTTCGGGTCGATCAGGCCTTCGTTCGGCGCGGTGAAGAACATGGTGCCGTGGTCAAATTCACAGCCGTTAGCGTAGGTGTCGGTGTGGGCATCGAAGTGCACCAGCGCCATTTTGCCAAAGTGCTTAGCGTGCGCGCGCAGCAGCGGCAGCGTGACGAAGTGGTCACCGCCGAAGGAGAGCATGCGCTTACCGGCCGCCAGCAGTTTTTCCGCATGCGCCTGCAGTTTTTCACTCATCTCACGGGCGTCGCCGAAAGCGTAAACCAGGTCACCGCAGTCAACCACGTTCAGGCGCTCGCGCATGTCGAAGTTCCACGGGAAGCGGTTGTGCTCCCAGGCCAGGTTAGTGGAAACCTGACGAATGGCCGCCGGGCCGTGACGGCCACCGGCACGACCTGAGGTCGCCATATCAAACGGTACGCCAGTAATGACCCAATCCGCGTCGCTGTCGTACGGCATGAAGTTCATCGGCAGACGAAGAAAACCAAACGCGTTGGAAACCAGGGAGTTATCGTATTGATGACCTAAGGTGCTCATGTGCTGACCTCTTTTAAAATCACTGTAAAAAAAAATCCCCTCCGCGTCGTTAGGCCCGACGAGGAAGGGATTGATTTGGTAACTGCATATTTGTGGCAAATTATCGCCGTTATTTTGTACGGATTCAAGCAGACATCGTCAATGCCGGATGGCGGCTTCGCCTTATCCGGCCTACAGATGCAGACCCGGTAAGCGCAGCGCCACCGGGCAATTACCGTTACTCGTCTTCCAGATAAGTATAGCCGTACAAACCGGCTTCAAACTCTTCCAGGAACTGCTGCTGCAACTCAGCGTCGAGATCGGTGTTTTTCACCTGGTCACGGAACTGCGTCAGCAGGGTATTTGGATCTAGCTGCACGTACTGCAGCATGTCCGCCACGGTATCGCCTTCGTCAGACAGCTCAACTTCCACGCTGCCGTCAGGGAAGACAAACACGTCAACCGCCTCGGTGTCGCCGAACAGGTTGTGCATGTTGCCGAGGATCTCCTGATATGCCCCCACCATAAAGAAGCCCAGCATTGGCGGGTTCTCTGGGTCGTATTCCGGCATTGGCATGGTGGTCGCAATCCCGTCGCCGTCGACGTAGTGGTCAATCGCACCGTCGGAGTCACAGGTGATATCCAGCAGCACCGCGCGGCGCTCCGGCGCCTGATTCAGCCCTTCCAGCGGCATCACCGGGAACAGCTGATCGATACCCCACGCATCCGGCATCGACTGGAACAGAGAGAAGTTGACGTAAATCTTATCCGCCATACGTTCCTGGAGTTCGTCGATAATCGGACGGTGCGCGCGGTTGCTCGGGTCGAGCTGTTTCTGCACTTCATGGCACATGTTCAGATAAAGCTGCTCGGCCCACGCGCGCTCATGCAGGCTAAAGGTGCCTGAAGAGTAGCCGACGTGAATATCGTGCAGGTCCATCTGGCTGTCGTGCAGCCATTCGCGCAGCGAGCGGCGGTTGCCCGGCTCGTGCATCTCCTGCCAGGTTTCCCACATGCTTTGCAGCGCACGCGGCGCATCGGCAGCCGGCGGCGTCGCTTCGGTGTGTTCGCTACGCTCAACGCCGATGATGTTAGACACCAGCACCGTGTGGTGCGCGGTGACCGCACGACCAGATTCGGTAATCACCGTCGGGTGCGGCAGGCCGTGCTCTTCGCACGCATCGCCAATCGCCCAGATGATGTTGTTGGCATATTCGTTCAGGCCGTAGTTCACAGAGCAGTCGGACTGCGAGCGGGTACCTTCGTAGTCCACGCCCAGGCCGCCGCCCACGTCGAAGCACTGAATGTTCACGCCAAGCTTGTGCAGCTCAACGTAGAAACGGGCGGATTCACGCACGCCGGTGGCAATATCGCGAATGTTCGCCATCTGCGAACCGAGGTGGAAGTGCAGCAACTGGATGCTGTCCAGACGACCACGCTCGCGCAGAATTTCCACCAGTTGCAGCACCTGGTTTGCCGCCAGGCCGAACTTGGATTTTTCGCCGCCGGAAGACTGCCATTTACCGGAACCCTGAGAGGCCAGACGCGCACGCACGCCAAGGCGCGGTACCACGTTCAGACGCTCGGCTTCTTCCAGCACGATGGCGATTTCGGACATCTTTTCGATGACCAGATAGACCTTGTGGCCCATCTTCTCGCCGACCAGCGCCAGACGAATGTATTCGCGGTCTTTATAGCCGTTACAGACAATCACGCTGCGGGTCATGCCCGCATGCGCCAGCACTGCCATCAATTCAGCTTTAGAACCGGCTTCCAGACCCAGCGGTTCGCCGGAGTGGATCAACGATTCAATGACGCGACGATGCTGGTTTACTTTGATGGGGTAAACCAGGAAGTAGTCGCCGTTGTAGCCGTAAGATTCACGCGCGCGTTTGAACGCCGCGTTAATCGAACGCAGACGATGCTGCAGGATCTGCGGGAAGCAGAACAGCGCAGGCAGACGCTGCCCCTGCGCTTCACGGGCTTTTACCAACTCGGCGAGGTCAACGCGCGCTTCTGGTACATCCGGGTCCGGGCAGACGCTGATGTGGCCAAGCTCGTTGACGTCGTAGTAGTTATTGCCCCACCAGGCAATGTTGTATGTGCGTAGCATTTTGCTGGCTTCCTGGGAGCTCATCGCAACCTCCTGCATGGAACGTAGTACACCGCGTTCGCCTGCTGACGAATGCGAATCGAATGAAATGTCGTCAGACATAGCGAACCTCAATTATTTATAACAAGTGTAAAACAGTTAACTACTATCGCAGCGTGACGTTGCGATAACAACCCATATACAGCCCGAATAGGCAGCAGAACATGCTGACGCTCCGACTGTGCGACCGGTTTCTTATTCATATCATTATAAAACAAGCACCTGAACACATTATGACGGTTCAGAGAAACCACGAGAAAACTCTTGTTTTGACAAGAGCGCCCTTGTTCAGTCTTCAGTTACCTACCGGCTCTGGAGTCCTGAGAAGCGCCGAAATGGGTATAACATCGGCTGGTATGCAAAGCAGAATGGGGGGTTGCGGGGAACATAGTCGCGCCAGGACGGCACGGTAGAATCAGCAGAATACAACGGTTCATTATCTCGTATCACCTCCACGGCCGCCTCGAAAGACGAACCTCAAGCCAAAGCAAAAGTCTTAGCCCGGCTGGAAGTGGCAACACGAAAAATGACGTGTGCTTTTTTGTATGAGCCGCGCGCGGCGTTTTATACCGATAACCCACCTAAAATGCAAAATATAAATGCGCGCATTGCCAGCGGTGTCAGGAAAAATTTCCGTTAGCCACTGCAACAGAATGCGAGCTATCTCAAAAAAAACTGGCAATGAGGTGAAGATGTGACCTAAAATAGCCGTCCAGATGTTAATCCATCTATACCGATTAACACTCAGACTGCCAGTGACGGCAACCATCAAGTCCGTGGTATAATCTTCCATCGTGATTATTCAAGACAACAGTTTGAGCTAACCAAATTCTCATTGGGTGATATTAAATATGGCAAAACACCTTTTCACGTCCGAGTCTGTATCTGAAGGGCATCCTGACAAAATCGCTGACCAAATTTCCGACGCCGTGCTGGACGCCATCCTCGAGCAGGATCCAAAAGCGCGCGTAGCGTGTGAAACCTACGTCAAAACCGGTATGGTGCTGGTCGGTGGTGAAATCACCACTAGCGCATGGGTCGATATCGAAGAGATCACCCGTAAAACCGTTCGCGAAATTGGCTATGTGCATTCTGATATGGGCTTTGATGCCAATTCTTGTGCCGTACTGAGCGCTATCGGTAAGCAGTCTCCGGACATCAACCAGGGCGTTGACCGTGCCGATCCGCTGGAACAGGGTGCTGGCGACCAGGGCCTGATGTTTGGCTATGCGACCAACGAAACCGACGTGCTGATGCCAGCGCCAATCACCTACGCACACCGTCTGGTGCAGCGTCAGGCTGAAGTGCGTAAAAACGGCACTCTGCCATGGCTGCGTCCAGATGCGAAAAGCCAGGTCACCTTCCAGTACGACGACGGTAAAGTTGTCGGCATTGATGCGGTAGTTCTGTCTACCCAGCACGCTGAAAGCATCGATCAGAAATCCCTGCAAGAAGCAGTGATGGAAGAGATCATCAAGCCCGTTCTGCCTACTGAATGGCTGAACGCGTCGACCAAATTCTTTATCAACCCAACCGGTCGTTTCGTTATCGGCGGCCCAATGGGTGACTGTGGCCTGACCGGTCGTAAAATCATCGTGGATACCTACGGCGGCATGGCTCGTCACGGTGGCGGTGCATTCTCCGGTAAAGATCCTTCTAAAGTTGACCGTTCCGCAGCTTACGCAGCGCGCTATGTGGCGAAAAACATCGTTGCCGCTGGCCTGGCTGACCGCTGTGAAATTCAGGTCTCCTACGCTATCGGCGTCGCTGAACCAACTTCCATCATGGTGGAAACCTTCGGTACCGAGAAAGTGCCTGCTGAGCAACTGATTTTGCTGGTTCGCGAGTTCTTCGACCTGCGTCCATACGGCCTGATCCAGATGCTGGACCTGCTGCACCCGATCTACAAAGAAACGGCGGCTTACGGTCACTTTGGTCGCGAAACCTTCCCATGGGAAAAAACCGACAAAGCAGCTCAGCTGCGCGAAGCGGCTGGCCTGAAATAAGGTTTACCCGTTTTGATAAAAGCCAGCCTTGTGCTGGCTTTTTTTATGCCAGTTGTAGGGCTGGAGTCATTCCTTTTACGTAACAATTTACAGTTACACACAATTTTGTGAAAGCGATTACATTAATGACTCCGCGCCACACAAGCCTTTATCATAAGCCATGAAACACCTTTTCATATTAATGCGTCATGTTTCAGTAAAGTCTCATTATTGAGTTTTTCATTTTATCTGAAACACAATCAACTTAATGATTTTATTACAATTTAACCAAAACATAACCTAAGCCGCAGTGTAACCGATTACACAGTCGTGATTGTAATCACATTTTTTTACTACATACTCTCCTACCCTAAGCATCGATAGAATCAATGACTCAATTGGAGAGCATCATGCCTAACAATAAAAAACAGGGTCGCTCGAACAAGACAATGACCTTCTTTGTCTGCTTCTTAGCGGCGCTGGCCGGACTGCTGTTTGGCCTTGATATCGGCGTTATTGCCGGTGCATTGCCCTTTATTACTACCGATTTCCAACTCAGCCCGCATACGCAGGAGTGGGTGGTCAGTTCCATGATGTTTGGCGCAGCGGTAGGGGCAGTCGGCAGCGGCTGGCTCTCCTTCAAGCTGGGCCGTAAGAAAAGCCTGATGATCGGCGCGATCCTGTTCGTTGCCGGTTCCCTGTTCTCCGCCGCCGCGCCGAACGTTGAAGTACTGCTGCTTTCCCGCGTACTGCTCGGTCTGGCTGTCGGTGTGGCCTCCTACACCGCACCGCTGTACTTGTCTGAAATCGCGCCGGAGAAAATCCGCGGCAGTATGATTTCCATGTACCAGCTGATGATCACCATCGGTATTCTCGGCGCGTACCTGTCTGACACCGCGTTCAGCTATAGCGGCGCATGGCGCTGGATGCTCGGCGTTATCATCATCCCTGCGGTACTACTGCTGATAGGCGTATTCTTCCTGCCGGACAGCCCGCGCTGGTTCGCGGCAAAACGTCGCTTTAACGATGCCGAGCGCGTGCTGATGCGTCTGCGTGATACCAGCGCCGAAGCCAAACGTGAACTGGATGAAATCCGTGAAAGCCTGAAGGTGAAACAGAGCGGCTGGGCGCTGTTCAAAGAGAACAGCAACTTCCGTCGCGCGGTGTTCCTTGGCGTACTGCTGCAGGTGATGCAACAGTTCACCGGTATGAACGTCATCATGTACTACGCACCAAAAATCTTCGAACTGGCAGGCTACACCAACACCACTGAACAGATGTGGGGTACCGTTATCGTTGGCCTGACCAACGTACTGGCCACCTTCATCGCCATTGGTCTGGTTGACCGCTGGGGCCGTAAACCTACCCTTATCCTTGGCTTTATCGTGATGGCCGTTGGTATGGGCGTGCTGGGCTCGATGATGCACATCGGTATTCACTCCGCCGTTGCCCAGTACTTCGCCGTGCTGATGCTGCTGATGTTTATCGTTGGCTTCGCCATGAGCGCCGGTCCGCTGATTTGGGTACTGTGCTCTGAAATTCAGCCGCTGAAAGGCCGCGACTTCGGTATTACCTGCTCTACCGCCACTAACTGGATTGCGAACATGATTGTCGGGGCCACCTTCCTGACCATGCTGAACTCGCTCGGCAGCGCCAACACCTTCTGGGTATACGGCGGCCTGAACGTGCTGTTCATCTTCCTGACCCTGTGGCTGATTCCAGAAACCAAAAACGTCTCTCTGGAACACATTGAACGTAACCTGATGCAGGGCCGTCCGCTGCGCGAAATTGGCGCACGCGACTAACCTTCATCCCGCTTCCTCCCGCCAGGGAGGAAGCTTCCTCTTGCACCACCTTGCTTCACGCTCTATCCTCAGCCGTTATGAAAACCCCTCGAATTCCTATCGCCGTCCAGCAAAACGTCATGCGCAGCCTGCGGGAAAAACTCGCTCAGGCCAATCAGGCGCTGGGGCGTAACTACCCAGAACCGAAGCTTGTCTATCAGCAGCGCGGCACCTCTGCGGGTACCGCCTGGCTTCAGCAGTATGAAATTCGCCTCAATCCCGTGTTGCTACAGGAAAATCAGCAGGCGTTTATTGATGAAGTGGTACCGCACGAGCTGGCTCACCTGCTGGTCTGGAAGCACTTTGGCCGTGTCGCGCCGCATGGCAAAGAGTGGAAGTGGATGATGGAGAGCGTGCTCGGCGTACCGGCGCGTCGTACCCATCAGTTCGAGCTGGAGTCCGTGCGCAAAAATACTTTCCCCTATCGCTGCCGCTGCCAGCAGCATCAGCTCACCGTTCGCCGCCATAATCGCGTGGTGCGCGGTGAAGCCACCTATCGCTGCGTCCACTGCGGCGAACCATTAGTTGCCGAAATGTAACTAACGGAAATATCTGGAAGTTTTCTGACCTGACTGATTGCATCTGACAACCACATTCGTTACGTTGCGGGCTCGTTTTGAGATGGAGTTCGTGATGTACCGTAATTTGTCTTTTGCCGTGGCGTTTGTCGCGGCAGCACTCTCTGGACAGGCGCTAGCCGAGAGTATTAACAGTTTTTCCCAGGCGAAAAGCGCGGGCGTAAAAGTGAATAGCGACGTTCCCGGCGATTTCTACTGCGGCTGTAAAATTAACTGGCAGGGTAAGAAAGGCGTTATCGATCTGGAATCCTGTGGCTATAAAGTGCGTAAAAATGAAAACCGCGCTAGCCGCGTCGAGTGGGAGCACGTCGTGCCTGCATGGCAGTTCGGCCATCAGCGCCAGTGCTGGCAGGATGGCGGCCGGAAGAACTGTGCCAAAGACCCGGAATACCGCAAGATGGAGAGCGATATGCATAACCTGCAGCCCGCCGTCGGCGAGGTGAATGGTGACCGCGGCAACTTTATGTACGGGCAGTGGAACGGCGGCGAAGGCCAGTACGGCCAGTGCGCGATGAAGGTCGACTTTAAAGAGAAAGTCGCCGAGCCACCGGAGCGTTCACGCGGCGCCATCGCCCGTATCTACTTCTATATGCGCGACCGCTATCAGCTGACGCTCTCCCGCCAGCAAACCCAGCTGTTCAACGCCTGGGACAAAATGTATCCCGTCAGCCAATGGGAGTGCGAACGCGACCAGCGCATCGCCAAAATTCAGGGCAACCATAATCCATATGTGCTGCAGGCTTGCCAGGCGCAAAAGAGCTAACCTACACTAGCGGCAATTGTTATTTTGCCCTGCCCTCTTCCTGGCGGAGAGGGCGTAGCCACAGATGGAATTCAGACTATGCGCATCCCTCGCATCTATCACCCAGAATCACTCACCGTCGGCACGCAGGTTGCCCTATGCGAAGATGCGGCGAATCACGTCGGGCGCGTTTTGCGCATGGGTAAAGGCCAGGCCATTCAGCTGTTTGACGGCAGCAATCACGTCTTTGAGGCCGTTATCACCGATGCCGGTAAAAAGAACGTGACGGTTGAAATACAGAGCAGCACGCTCGATGACCGCGAATCCCCTATCCATATTCACTTAGGCCAGGTGATGTCGCGCGGCGATAAAATGGAATTTACTATCCAGAAATCGATTGAACTGGGTGTAAGCCTCATTACGCCACTTTTTTCTGAGCGCTGCGGCGTTAAACTGGATGCCGAGCGTCTGAATAAGAAGATTCAGCAGTGGCAAAAAATCGCGATTGCCGCCTGCGAGCAGTGCGGTCGCAACCAGGTTCCGGAAATTCGCCCGGCGGTGGACGTCGAGGCGTGGTGCGCCGAGCAGGATGATGCGCTGAAGCTCAATCTGCACCCGCGCGCCAGCGCCAGCATCAACACGCTGCCGCTACCGGTGGAACGCGTTCGCCTGCTGATTGGCCCGGAAGGCGGCCTGTCGGCGGATGAAATTGCCATGACCGCACGCTACCAGTTTACTGATATTCTGTTGGGGCCTCGCGTTTTGCGCACAGAGACTACCGCACTCACCGCCATCACCGCACTGCAGGTGCGTTTTGGTGATTTGGGTTAAAGGAGAACAATAATGATCAAGCTCGGCATCGTGATGGATCCCATCGCAAGCATCAACATCAAGAAAGACACCAGCTTCGCTATGCTGCTGGAAGCACAGCGTCGCGGCTATGAACTCCACTATATGGAGATGAACGATCTTTATCTGATCAACGGCGAATCCCACGCCCGTACGCGTCTTCTAAGCGTTGAGCAGAACTACGATAAATGGTACGAGTTCGGCAGCGAGCAGGATATTAAGCTCGCCGACCTCGACGTTATCCTGATGCGTAAAGATCCGCCGTTCGACACCGAATTTATATACGCCACCTACATTCTGGAGCGCGCGGAAGAGAAAGGAACGCTGATCGTCAACAAGCCACAGAGCCTGCGCGACTGTAACGAGAAGCTGTTTACCGCCTGGTTCTCCGACTTAACGCCGGAAACGCTGGTGACCCGCAACAAAGCCCAGCTGAAAGCGTTCTGGGAAAAGCACGGCGACATCATCATGAAGCCGCTGGACGGCATGGGCGGCGCCTCTATTTTCCGCGTGAAAGAAGGCGATCCGAACATTGGTGTTATCGCCGAGACCCTGACCGAACTGGGCAGCCGCTACTGCATGGCGCAGAACTATCTGCCCGCCATCAAAGATGGCGATAAGCGCGTGCTAGTCATCGACGGCGAGCCGGTGCCTTACTGCCTGGCGCGTATTCCGCAGGGCGGCGAAACTCGCGGCAACCTGGCTGCCGGTGGTCGTGGTGAGCCGCGTCCGCTGAGCGAAAGCGACTGGGCCATTGCCCGCAAAGTCGGCCCAACGCTGAAAGCCAAAGGGCTTATCTTCGTTGGCCTCGACATTATCGGCGATCGTCTGACGGAAATTAACGTCACCAGCCCAACCTGCGTGCGCGAAATCGAGGCGGAATATCCGATTTCTATCACCGGTATGCTGATGGACGCGATTGAAAAACGCCTGCAAAAATAAGCTATTGCCTTTAAACGGCGGGAGGGAACCCGCCGCCAATCAGGTTTTTCGCCCCACCACAAACGGGCAAGCCTGGTGACAGCCGTGTACTTTCCCCGCATACTGGGCATAGCTGCGTATTGAAACAGGACAAGAACCTCTGATAATGAATTTACAGCATCACTTCCTTATTGCTATGCCGTCCCTTCAGGATCCTATCTTCCGCCGTTCCGTGGTTTACATCTGCGAATACAACGACGATGGCGCGATGGGCATCATCATTAATAAACCTCTGGAAAATTTACAGATCGATGGCATCCTCGAGAAGCTGAAGATCACCGCTGAACCGCGCGATCCTGCCATTCGGCTGGATAAACCCGTCATGTTGGGTGGCCCGCTGGCGGAAGATCGTGGCTTTATTCTGCACACACCGCCAGCATCGTTCTCCTCGAGCATCCGCATCTCCGACAATACCATCGTCACCACCTCTCGCGACGTGCTGGAGACGCTGGGCACTGAACGTCAGCCAAATGACGTATTGGTGGCGCTGGGCTATGCCTCGTGGGAGAAGGGACAGCTGGAGCAAGAGATCCTCGATAACGCCTGGCTGACTGCGCCTGCGGATCTCAATATTCTGTTTAAAACACCCATTGGCGAGCGCTGGAAAGAAGCGGCTAAGCTGATTGGTATCAATATTCTGACCATGTCTGGCGCTGCGGGGCACGCATAATGAGTAGTGGAACACTGCTGGCTTTTGATTTCGGCACGCGCAGCATCGGCGTAGCCATTGGGCAACGCATTACCGGCACAGCACGCCCGCTGGCAGCGCTGAAGGCGCAGGACGGCACGCCGGACTGGAACCTGATTGCTCGTTTGCTCAAAGAATGGCAGCCGGAAACGGTGATCGTCGGTTTACCGCTCAATATGGACGGTACCGAGCAGCCGCTGACCGCCCGCGCGCGTAATTTTGCCAACAAGATCCACGGCCGCTTTGGCGTCGCGATTACGCTGCATGACGAAAGATTAAGCACCGTTGAGGCACGTGCCGGGCTGTTTGAACACGGGGGATTTCGCGCGCTGGATAAAGGTAGCGTCGACTCAGCGTCTGCGGTGGTGATTCTGGAAAGTTATTTCGACCAGGGTTTCTAGCGTGGCAGCCCCCGGGAAATGAATTCCCGGGAACAGACCTTTAGACATCGCTAAGTTGATATACGCAAACTGCGTATTCACTACCTGCTGTCATGCCTGAATTAGTGACGCAGATTTTCGTTCGCCCAGCTTACCGCCTGGGTTCTGTTTTTCACGCTGAGCTTGCGGAATACATTATACAGATGGGTACGTACTGTATTTTCGCTGATGAACAATGCGCGAGCAATATCCATATTGGTCGCACCATGACGTAATTCATTCAGAATTTCGCATTCACGCTCGGTCAGAGGAACACTGTCATGAGTTTCTTCTGTATGTTCAACTGCATACATCGCCGGGTGCATCACGCTCAATTCAGCCGTCTGCTCGCCGTTTAAGACCGCTTTGACGCCCTCAATTAAGCGCGATTCTTCGTCGTCGTGACGGAAAACGCCGTACAATGCTGGCCATTGAGCCATTTCGTATAATTCATACTTCTGCGCGCTATTAATAATAAGCAGACGTGGAGAATCGAACTGGGTACGAATAATATCACGCCAGATACCGTTCAATTTCTTGTTAGATACCGCGATATCGAACAGCACCACAGTACCTTTGTTCAGGCGCTGCATCAGGGGTTTGTTGATGTTGTGGACATCTACAGAAACGGACAGTAATTCAGCAAGGTAGTTGGCAAATGCGTTTGCTTGTACTGACGGATGGGTGATTAGGATAATCTTGCGGGAATTAGATACACTCTCTGTTACTTCAAACATTTTGAAACTCTCCATAGTCAATATCCACCATCATGGTGTTTTATAAGTCAAAGCAAAGGTAAACCTAATACCATTAATAATAAGGACTCATCAAGAAGTGAAATAATATTTCATAAGATTAGTCCTAATTACCCAAATAGAATAGAACGAAGAACCAAGAAGTGTCAAAAGAATATCAACCTTTTTTTGTAAGCCTACGCAACATAATGTAATTAGGTCATTACAAATAACTCATCCTAAAGGATTAGATAAAACCATCATATTAGAATAAAAATAGTATGACGTTAGAAAAATGTTTTGTTAACCATCACTCGCAAATTACAAAAAAACACATTCATGCAACAGTATAAATAATTATATTTACAAACCAATTTTTAAGCATAATTAATGAAGTGGTATCTTTCAAAAAATAAGAAACGCATCACATTATTAATGTATATATTGTGGTAGGCGAAAATGTTTCAGAATAAGAGTAGATTTATCTACCAGAGGTCGGGGTGAAAATTATACTCCCTTCGCAAAGTTATAGCATCCCGGCTTTTACTCTTTGTTGATAGCTCTGGCTAAAAGTCTGCATCCCACTCTGTAACCCGGTTTGCATCACGCCAGCAAGCTGATGCGTCTTACCTTCACGAATCAGGTTGCCGACGGCCGGCGTGTTAATCAGCATTTCAAACAGCGCGACGCGACCTCCGTGTTTATCCGACTGCAGCTTTTGGGATAGCACCGCGCATAAACTGCTCGCCAGTTGATTACGCACCGGATCTTTTTCCTGCGCGGGAAACACGTCAATCAACCGTTCGATAGCCTGAGCAGCCCCTCGCGTGTGCAGCGTTGCCAGCACCAGATGCCCGGTTTCCGCAGCCGTTAGCGCAAGCCGAATGGTGTCACTGTCACGTAGCTCACCCAGTAGAATCACATCGGGGTCCTGACGTAGCGCTGCCCGTAGCGCCTCGGAAAATGAGGAGGTGTGCAGGCCGACTTCCCGCTGATGTATCAAACAGCTTCCGCTTTCATGTAGAAATTCGACGGGGTCTTCAAGCGTCACAATATGCCCGGCAAGCTGATGATTGAGGTGATCAACCATCGCGGCGAGCGTGGTTGATTTGCCGCTACCGGTGGACCCCGTCACCAGTATCAGCCCGCTCTCTTCTCGCAGTAACTCCGCGAGTGCTACCGGCGTGTGCAGTTCATCGAGCCTTGGGCAATGTGTAGATAACAGCCGCAGTACCAATGAAACCCCGCCGCTATGAGCAAAAGCGCTGGCCCTCAGGCGCGGGCAACCGGTAAGGGAGAGCGCAAAATCAAGCTGTTGGCGCTGCTGCCACTCGCGCCGCTGTGTTTCACTTAACCATGCATCCAGCAGTATTTGCGGCTCAGGCGACGGAAATGGCGCAATTAACAGCTGACCGGCCTGGCGCCAGCGTGCCATCCCGCTGCTACATAGGTGTAGATCCGATACGTTATGCTTTACACTAAGCGACACCATTTCTTGTATATCCATAGACCCACCAGCACATATGAACGATATTGCGCATAACCTGGCACAGGTCAGGGAGAAAATCTCAGCGGCAGCAGCACGTTGCGGTCGGGATTCAGAAGAAGTTACGCTGCTTGCAGTGAGCAAAACCAAACCTGCGAGCTCGGTCGAAGAAGCCGTCGCCTCCGGGCAGCGTGCATTTGGCGAAAACTATGTTCAGGAAGGGGTGGAAAAGATCCTCCACTTTCGTGAAAAAGGCGTTACATCACTGCAATGGCACTTTATCGGCCCGTTGCAGTCCAACAAAAGTCGTCTGGTTGCCGAGCATTTCGACTGGTGCCACACCGTCGATCGCCTCAAGATAGCAACACGTCTTAGCGAGCAACGTCCGCCAGAGATGCCACCGCTTAACGTGCTGATTCAAATCAACATCAGCGATGAGCAGAGCAAATCCGGTATTCCGTTGGACGCCCTGGATGCCCTGGCCGCCGACATTGCCGCACTGCCAAACGTCCGCCTGCGCGGCCTGATGGCCATTCCGGCTCCGGAAACAGAGTACGAGCGGCAACTTGCCGTCGCTCAACAGATGGCAGCCGCGTTCGCGCGGCTGAAAGCAGACTACCCAACCGTCGACACATTATCTCTGGGTATGTCTGACGATATGGAAGCCGCCATCGCGGCGGGTAGTACAATGGTACGCATCGGCACCGCCATTTTCGGTGCGCGTGATTACACAAAAAAATAAGGAACCTCAAGGAACGCCATGAAGACGTTGACCTTCCTGCTCTCGACAGTTATTGAACTGTATACAATGGTGCTACTGCTGCGCGTCTGGATGCAGTGGGCGCGCTGTGATTTTTACAACCCGTTCTCGCAGTTCGTGGTGAAGATAACTCAGCCTATCGTTGGCCCACTGCGCCGCATCATTCCACCGATGGGGCCGCTGGACAGCGCTTCGCTGCTGCTGGCGTTTATCCTGTGCGTTATCAAGGCTATCGTGCTGTTTATGGTCATCACCTTCCAGCCGATCATCTGGATCTCGGCGGTGCTGATTCTGCTGAAAACCATCGGCCTGCTGATCTTCTGGGTTCTGCTGCTGATGGCCATCATGAGCTGGGTCAGCCAGGGCCGTAGCCCGGTGGAGTTCGTGCTGATGCAGTTGGCCGACCCGCTACTGCGCCCTATCCGCCGACTGCTGCCGTCCATGGGAGGCATCGATTTCTCCCCAATGATACTGGTTCTGCTGCTGTACGCTGCCAATATGGGCATCGCTGAAGTGCTGCAGGCGACCGGCAATATGCTGCTGCCAGGGCTGTGGATGGCGCTATGAGTGCCATCACTCCTTGTGATGACGGGCTGGTACTGCGGCTGTATATTCAGCCAAAGGCCAGCCGTGACGCGATTGTCGGGGAGCATGGCGACGAATTAAAAGTCGCCATCACCGCCCCACCCGTTGATGGGCAGGCTAATGCCCATCTGGTGAAGTTTCTCGCCAAACAGTTTAAGGTCGCCAAAAGCCAGGTCATCATTGAGAAAGGTGAACTGGGGCGGCATAAACAGGTTAAAATTATTCATCCGCAAAACATTCCTTCGGGCATCGCTGCCCTGACAAATTAGGATATCCCATGCAAAAAGTTGTCCTCGCTACCGGTAACGCCGGTAAAGTGCGCGAGCTTGCCTCGCTGCTCGCTGATTTTGGTCTTGATATCGTTGCCCAGACCGAGCTTGGCGTAGAATCCGCCGAGGAGACCGGGCTGACCTTTATTGAGAATGCAATCCTCAAAGCGCGCCATGCCGCACAGGTGACGGGCCTGCCGGCAATTGCTGATGACTCCGGCCTCGCCGTTGACGTGCTTGGCGGCGCGCCGGGTATCTATTCCGCCCGCTATTCCGGCGTCGATGCCAGCGACCAGCAAAACCTGGAAAAACTGCTGGAGGCGCTGAAAGACGTACCGGACGACCAGCGTCAGGCGCAGTTCCATTGTGTGCTGGTGTATATGCGCGACGCGGAAGACCCAACCCCACTGGTGTGCCACGGTAGCTGGCCTGGCGTGATTACTCGCGCAGCGGTAGGCACCGGCGGCTTTGGCTACGATCCCATCTTCTTCGTGCCGTCGGAAGGGAAAACCGCTGCCGAACTCACGCGCGAAGAGAAGATTGCTATCTCTCACCGCGGTCAGGCGCTGAAGCTGTTACTGGAAGCCATGCGTAATGGTTAATCTGCCTCCGCTGAGTCTCTACATTCATATCCCGTGGTGCGTGCAGAAATGCCCGTACTGCGATTTCAACTCGCACGCGCTCAAGGGTGAAGTGCCGCACGACGACTACGTCCAGCATCTGCTGAGCGATTTAGACGCCGACGCCGCCTGGGCACAGGGACGTGAAGTGAAGACCATCTTTATCGGTGGCGGTACACCGAGCCTGCTTTCAGGCCCGGCGATGCAAACCTTGCTCGACGGCGTGCGTGCGCGCCTGAATCTGGCGAGCGACGCGGAAATCACCATGGAAGCCAACCCTGGTACCGTCGAAGCAGACCGCTTTGTGGAGTATCAGCGCGCGGGGGTGAACCGCATCTCCATCGGCGTGCAGAGCTTCAGCGACAGCAAGCTGCAGCGACTGGGGCGTATTCACGGGCCGGAAGAGGCTAAGCGCGCCGCGCGTCTGGCAAGCGGGCTGGGGCTACGCAGCTTCAACCTCGACCTGATGCATGGGCTGCCGGATCAATCGCTGGAAGAGGCGCTGAGCGACCTGCGTCAGGCCATTGAGCTTTCGCCGCCGCATCTCTCCTGGTATCAGCTGACCATTGAGCCAAATACGCTGTTCGGTTCTCGCCCACCAGTATTGCCGGACGACGACTCGCTGTGGGATATCTTCGAGCAGGGCCATCAGCTTCTGACCGCCGCAGGCTATCAGCAGTATGAAACCTCGGCCTACGCTAAACCAGGCTATCAGTGCCAGCACAATCTCAACTACTGGCGCTTTGGTGACTATCTCGGTATCGGCTGCGGCGCACACGGTAAGGTAACCTTCTCGGACGGGCGCATTCTGCGTACGGCGAAGACTCGTCACCCACGCGGCTATATGGAAGGGCGTTACCTGGAACGTCAGCATGACGTCGAAAACGCGGATAAACCGTTCGAGTTCTTTATGAACCGTTTTCGCCTGCTGGAGCCAGCCCCACGCGCGGAGTTCAGCGCCTACACCGGACTCGATGAAAGCGTAATCCGCCCGCAGCTTGATGAAGCGCTGGCGCAGAATTACCTGACCGAGTGCGAGGAGTACTGGCAGATTACCGAGCACGGCAAGCTGTTTTTGAACTCGCTGCTGGAGCTGTTTTTAAGCGAGTAGTTGGTAATCCCGGCGGCGCTTCGCTTGGCCGGGCTACGGTGTAACGGTAGGCCTGATAAGCGCAGCGCCATCAGGCAGTGCGGTGCAGATTGCCGGATGACGGCGTTGCCTTATCCGGCCTACCATGCGGGTTCGGTCAAGTTACTTAAGCGTACCCACCAGCGCCTTGCGGCTCTCTTCCAGCGACACCACGCGCCCACAAACGTCTTTACCGAAAGCCTGGAAATCAGCTTCCTGGTTTTTCCATTCGTTCTGAATGGCCGTTTGCAGACCACCTAAACTCCCCAGCACGCCCTGAAGCGGGTTACCGCCGCCTTTCAGTACGGCCTTAGCGCCCATTTCATTGATGCTGTCCTGGAGAATACCGCCCATCGCCTGGTTCACCAGCTGCTGGCCATCGGCACGAACTTCGTCGATAGCTTTGTAGTGGAAGGTCAGACCGTCGGTGCGGTGTTCAATAATACGGTTCATCTGTTCTTTGAGCTGAGCATCAAGCTTGGTCAGACGACCGCGCATATTGCTGCTCTCGCCCACTTCTTTGGCGATGATTTTATCCAGCGCCACGCGGCCTTTTTCAACCCGGCTGCGAGCCCCGTCGTCAATCCACGGCAGCGCGCTACGCAGTTCACTCTGGTAGTCTTTCGCCTGCTCGCGCTGGGCGGCACTCAGCGTGTAGACCTTACCGTTGTAGGTCACATCGCCGGTTGGGGTAATCACCAGGTTGCCGTTTTCGCCTTTCACCTGCACGGTTTTCGGGCTAAGAACGACATCATCGCGGGGGGTTACGCTGCACTGGTAGTCAGCATGGGCGGACATCGCCGTGAAGGTTAAAACTGCCGTCAGCAGCGTTTTGCGCATCATCACTTTCCCTCAAAACAAATCGGGCCAGCGAATGCTGGCCCCGTATGCTTTATTAGTCCCACCAAACGTCGAAAAGTTCGCTGGTGCGGACCTCTTCGTACTTACGGTCTTCCAGCCATTTGCGGACCAGAGCCTGGTGTTCTTCGGTGCATTTACCAATTTCCTGGGTGCAAATCAGACCTTCCCAAGCCAGATAGCCGCTGCCGTCAAAGGCCAGTTTGTTCGGCTCGATCACTTCATCGATAAACCGGTCGACTTCCTGATCGATCTGCTCTGCGCTGGTGCCTTCCGGGAAACGCCATGCAACGGAGAAGCCAATTTCCTGAAACTCATCGATGTGCATTTTTTTACGCAAACGACGGCTACGATTCTTTGCCATTTTATTTCACCCTCTCGAACATTAAGTCCCATACGCCGTGGCCAAGACGATGGCCACGCTGTTCAAATTTGGTTACCGGGCGTGATTCCGGGCGCGGTACATAGTCTTTACTTTCAGACAGGTTCTGATATCCGTCAATGGAGGACATCACTTCCAGCATGTGTTCCGCATAGGCTTCCCAGTCGGTTGCCATATGGAACACGCCGCCCAGCTTCAGTTTGCTTTTTACCAGCTCGGCAAAAGGTACCTGAACGATACGGCGTTTATTATGACGCGCTTTGTGCCATGGGTCAGGGAAAAAGAGCTGCACCATGTTCAGGGAGTTATCCGGGATCATCTTGTGCAGCACTTCGACCGCATCGTGGCACATTACGCGCAGGTTATCGACGCCCTCTTCGTGCGCGGATGCCAGGCATGCGCCCACGCCCGGTGAGTGCACTTCAATACCGAGGAAGTTCTGCTCCGGACGCGCTTTGGCCATTGCCACTAGCGAAGCGCCCATCCCAAAACCAATCTCCAGCGTGACTGGCGCTTCGCGGCCAAACAGGGCGGAGAAGTCGACAGGCTCTTCGCTGAATTCAACGCCCATCACCGGCCAGTAGTTTTCCAGCGCGTGTTCCTGCCCTTTTGTCAGTCGCCCCTGGCGACGAACAAAACTACGAATGCGGCGCAGTGGGCGGCCGTTTTCATCAAAATCCGGTGAAATGACGTCGTTCTTCATAAAAATTAAGTCTGCTTGTGAGAGTGTTCGGGAAACGGGCATTATCCAAAGTTAGTTGCCGGATGCAAGCACCGGAAAGTTCCTGTTTACAGCATAGTACCGCTGTGCTGCAATCTGGCCCCCTAATAGTACGATACTGGAAGCTCAGCTTTGACCATGCAAGCGTCTCAATTTTCAGCCCAGGTGCTGGACTGGTACGACAAATACGGGCGTAAAACCCTGCCCTGGCAAATTGAAAAGACGCCTTACAAAGTATGGCTGTCTGAGGTAATGCTGCAACAAACGCAGGTTACCACCGTCATTCCTTACTTTGAACGGTTTATGGCACGTTTTCCAACCGTAACCGATCTCGCCAATGCGCCGCTCGACGATGTGCTGCACCTGTGGACCGGGCTCGGCTACTACGCCCGCGCGCGTAATCTGCATAAAGCCGCGCAGCAGGTCGCTACGCTTCATCAGGGGCGCTTCCCGGAAACCTTCGATGAAGTGGCCGCGCTGCCGGGCGTTGGGCGTTCCACCGCTGGGGCGATTTTGTCGCTGTCACTCGGCAAGCATTTCCCGATTCTCGACGGCAACGTGAAGCGCGTGCTGGCACGCTGCTACGCCGTGGGCGGCTGGCCGGGTAAAAAAGACGTTGAGAAAAAGCTGTGGGATATCAGCGAACAAGTAACGCCCGCGATTGGCGTATCACGCTTTAATCAGGCGATGATGGATCTCGGCGCGATGGTCTGCACCCGCTCTAAGCCGAAGTGTTCGCTCTGCCCGCTGGAGAACGGCTGCGTCGCCACAGCGAATAGCAGTTGGGCGCAGTATCCGGGCAAAAAACCTAAGCAGACCATCCCGGAACGTACCGGCTATTTCCTTATGATGCAAAACGACCGCGACGTCTTTCTGCAGCAGCGTCCGCCCAGCGGGCTGTGGGGCGGTCTATACTGTTTCCCGCAGTTTGAAACCGAAGAGGCGCTGCGAGACTGGCTGGAGGCACGGCACATCCCTGCCGACACGCTGACCCAGCTTACCGCTTTCCGCCACACTTTCAGCCATTTCCATCTGGACATTGTGCCAATGTGGCTTACTGTGTCCTCATTCACGTCATGCATGGATGAAGGCAGCGCTCTCTGGTATAACTTAGCGCAGCCGCCCGTCGTTGGGCTGGCTGCACCGGTTGAGCGCCTGTTGCAGCAGTTACGCGCCGATTCACTCGTTTAGCGAGCGGCGTCATAAGAGGATTGATTATGAGCAGAACCATTTTTTGTACTTTCCTGCAGCGCGATGCCGAAGGACAGGATTTCCAGCTCTATCCGGGCGACCTGGGTAAGCGTATCTATAACGAGATCTCGAAAGAAGCCTGGAAACAGTGGCAGCAGAAGCAGACCATGCTCATCAATGAAAAGAAACTGAACATGATGAACCTGGAGCACCGTAAGCTTCTGGAAGAGGAAATGATCAATTTCCTGTTTGAGGGCAAAGATGTGCACATTGAAGGCTACACGCCGCCTGAAAAACAGTAAGGGCCCGACGGGCCTTTAAGACAACCACAACACGCGCTCCCGGAATAATGAAAAAATTACTCGCTCTGGCACTGATAGCGCCGTTGCTGGTCTCCTGTTCCTCGAATAAGAAAGGCGATACCTATAACGAGGCGTGGGTAAAAGACACCAACGGTTTTGACATTCTGATGGGGCAGTTCGCCCATAACATTGAAAACATTTGGGGCTTCAACGAAGTTCTGATTGCAGGGCCGAAGGACTACGTTAAGTATTCCGACGGCTATCAAACCCGTAGCCACATCAACTTCGACGCCGGTACCATCACCGTTGAAACCATTGCTGGCACCGACCCCGCAGCTCGTCTGCGTCAGGCCATCGTCACCACGCTATTAATGGGCGACGATCCAGGCTCGGTCGACCTGTACTCCGACGCCGACGACATTCAGATTTCCAAAGAGCCGTTCCTCTACGGACAGGTTGTCGATAACACCGGCGAAGCCATTCGCTGGCAGTGGCGCGCCGAGCGCTTTGCCGACTATCTGCTGCAAACGCGGATGAAAAAACGCACCAGCGGCCTGCACATTATCTACAGTGTGACCATTAATCTGGTGCCAAACCACCTTGATAAGCGTGCGCATAAATATCTGGGCATGGTGCGTCAGGCGTCCCGTAAATACGGCGTCGACGAGTCGTTAATTCTGGCGATTATGCAGACCGAATCTTCCTTCAACCCGTATGCGGTCAGCCGTTCCGACGCGATGGGGCTGATGCAGGTGGTGCAGCATACCGCCGGGAAAGATGTGTTCCGTTCGCAGGGGAAATCCGGCACGCCGAGCCGTAGCTTCCTGTTCGATCCGGCCAGCAACATCGACACCGGTACTGCCTATCTGGCGATGCTGAGCAATGTCTATCTGGGCGGTATCAGTAACCCAACGTCACGTCGCTATGCGGTGATCACCGCCTATAACGGCGGCGCGGGTAGCGTGCTGCGCGTCTTCTCCAACGATAAGGTTCAGGCGGCGAATATTATCAACAGCATGGCACCAGGCGACGTTTACCAGACCCTGACCACTCGCCATCCGTCTGCTGAATCACGCCGCTATCTGTACAAGGTGAATACCGCGCAGAAGAGCTATCGTCGTAAGTAATTATTTTCACACGCTCCAGCGCTCTCATCCCGAATCCACCGGGATGAGAGCGTATCCCCATCGTCCTTCTTCATAAAAATGTTACTTTTGTCACTAAATCGTTTTGCAAAGTAAAAATAATTGCAAAATTATGCGGCGCTTAACAATGTCTCACCATCCACGTTGATAGAATCAGCGCAAATAACGCCTCTGAATGTTATCCAAGCAGCACACCACGCCAAATTTTGTGAGGAAAGTAACATGAATTTAAAGCTGCAGCTTAAGATACTGTCGTTCCTGCAGTTCTGTCTTTGGGGGAGCTGGCTCACCACGCTCGGCTCATACATGTTTGTCACGCTTAAATTCGACGGCGCAGCTATCGGCGCTGTTTATAGTTCCCTCGGTATCGCTGCCGTCTTTATGCCAACGCTGCTCGGCATCGTGGCGGATAAGTGGATCAGCGCCAAATGGGTTTACGCCTTCTGCCACCTGGTCGGGGCCGGTACGCTGTTTATGGCGGCCGAAGTCACCACGCCGGGGGCGATGTTCTTCGTAATTCTGCTCAACTCGCTGGCCTATATGCCAACGCTGGGCCTGATTAACACCATCTCTTACTACCGCCTGAAAACGGCCGGTATGGATATCGTTAACGATTTCCCACCGATTCGTATCTGGGGCACCATCGGCTTTATTCTGGCGATGTGGGCCGTGAGCTTCTCCGGCTTCGAACTGAGCCATATGCAGCTGTACATCGGTGCTGCGCTGTCGGTCGTGCTGGTGCTGTTTACCTTGACCCTGCCGCATATTCCGGTTTCTAACCAGCAGCAGAAACAGAGCTGGAGCAGCATGCTGGGGCTGGATGCATTCGCGCTGTTTAAAAACAAACGCATGGCGATTTTCTTTATCTTCTCCATGATGCTGGGCGCAGAGCTGCAAATCACCAACATGTTCGGCAACACCTTCCTGCACAGCTTCGATAAAGACCCACTGTTTGCCACCAGCTTTATCGTACAGCACGCGTCGGTGATGATGTCGATTTCGCAGATTTCCGAAACCCTGTTCATCCTTACCATTCCGTTCTTCTTAAGCCGTTACGGCATCAAGAACGTGATGCTGATTAGTATCTTCGCGTGGATGCTGCGCTTCGGTCTGTTCGCCTACGGCGACCCAACGCCGTTCGGCACCGTGCTGCTGGTACTGTCGATGATTGTTTACGGCTGCGCCTTCGACTTCTTCAACATCTCCGGTTCGGTGTTCGTGGAGAAAGAAGTTCGCCCGGAAATCCGCGCCAGTGCGCAGGGTATGTTCCTGATGATGACCAACGGCTTCGGTTGTATCCTCGGCGGCATGGCGAGCGGTAAAGTTGTTGAGATGTATACCGTGGACGGCATTACCGACTGGCAGAGCGTGTGGCTGATTTTCGCCGCGTACTCTCTGGTTCTGGCGGTGGCGTTTGTTGGGCTGTTCAAATACAAACATGAACGTACGCCTGCCGGTGTACAGACGGTTGCCCACTAAGTTTCCCACCAACGTAGCCCGGCCGAGCGAAGCGACGCCGGGTTCAAAATGGTAGGCCGGATAAGGCTACACCGCCATCCGGCAATCTGCGTCATTCTGCCTGATGGCGCTGCGCTTATCAGGCCTACACCTTCGATAGCACCCATCCTACTGACAGCAAATCTGCGCTGCCGCCGGGGCTTAAATTCCGCGTAATCAGCGCGTTATCCATTGCAATCAGCGCGCCTTCATCCCAACCGTTTTCCAGTAAATCGTGGGCGTAATCCTGTACGTAGCGCAGACCGTTGATTCCGCCGCGCGAGACCAGATTACTGTCTGGGTTCACCGCCATTAAACGCAGCAGCAGTACGTGCAGATGGCGACGATTCCAGCCCGACAGCGCCTTGCGAACCGTGGCGAATCCGCTCTCTGCTTCCCCCCGCGCCCCTGTCAGGCCAAACTGATGAAACTGGCGCTCGCCCGCGGTCGCCTGCGATGAACGGGCTGCCAGCTCTCGCTCAACCAGGCCACGGCAGATATCGCTCACTTCACTGCACAACCGCTGCGGGTTTACCTCACCCAATCTACCCGCGGCAAAGCAAAGCAGCCCCAGCGCGAAAATGCCGCCTTTATGGGTGTTCACGCCGCCGGTTGCCGCGTACATCGCCTGTTCACAGGCAATACCCATTGGGCGAATCATTCGCAGTTGCTCGCTCGCAGGAAGATGCGCGTGCTTCTCACCCAGCTCCGTAAACCGAGAGAACCACGGGGTAATAGCCGCAATACTGCGAACAAACAGCGCGTGGTCCATATCCCGGTGCGCGCCGTTGTTGTATTTATCCACCAGCCCCGGCTTTGGAGTCAGCTCCAGCTCCTGCCACAGCGCCTCTTCCGCCAGCGCCGCGATGCACATGGCGTTGGATTTAGTCGCGAATAAACCAGTCATCAATCATCTTCTCCACGCAGCCAACCACCTGCTCAAGCGGATGCTTACGCGAGCGAGAGCAGGCATGCGCCGGTTCATCGCAAATCAGGCAGCGTCGCATATGGCTCCCCAGCGATAAGCGCCCCACGTGTCCGGCCTGTGGGCAGATAACGTCGAGATCCCACAGCCGCCCTAGCGGATGGCTCTGTTCCAGCGCCGCGCAGTGAGCTTTGATTTCCGGTGCCTGATGCGCCACGCACCACATAGCTTCCGGCCCGGTAGGCAGCCAGAAGACCTGGCGATCCAGCACCTGCCAGCCGTTTTGCCACAGCATTTGATCGCACATTTGTAGCGCCACACCCATGGTATTGCGATAGCGCAGGCTGTTTTTAACCGCCCCCGGCGTCACCAGGGTCAGGGAAATAATCGGCTGTTGATAATGCGTTAGCCAGTCAGCCTGACGCGCCGCGCGGCTCTCTTTCGCCGCCAGCAGCGCCTCCAGGCTGACACCCGTCTGCACGGGTGTCGCGGTGGTCATGATGTTACTCCTTCACCTGACGTACGGTGTCAATCACGCTGCCGTCGCGATAGCGGATGACCCCGACAATTTTATCGGTAAATTCAATGGGCTTCGGCAGGCCGGTCAGTGAAACCGCACGGTCGTACAGCGTTTCGATATCCACCACCTTTAACCCGGCCGCCATCAGCCGTTCGCGGATCTCCGAACGTGCCGGATTGACCGCAATGCCGTGGTCGGTGACCAGTACATCAATGCTTTCCCCCGGCGTCAGGCGCGTAGTCACCCGCTTCACCACCGTCGGAATACGGCTACGCAGCAGCGGAGCCACCACGATGGTCAGGTTCGCCGCCGCCGCAACATCGCAGTGGCCGCCTGACGCGCCGCGCATCACGCCGTCGGAACCGGTAATCACGTTAACGTTGAAGTCGACGTCAATCTCCAGCGCACTGAGAATAACCACATCAAGCTGGTCACAGCAGGCTGCCTTACTACCGGGGTTGGCGTAAACGTTAGTCGAGATCTCCACGTGGTTCGGGTTACGCGCCAGCGACGCCGCCGCCTGGCCGTCAAAACATTGGGTATCGAGCAGCTTTTCAATCAGCCCTTTTTCATGCAGATCCACCAGGCTGCCGGTAATACCGCCCAGCGCGAAGCGGGCGGTTACGCCGCTGCGCTCCATCTTCTCTTCCATAAAACGGGTACAGGCGGTCGCCGCCGCACCGGAGCCGGTCTGCATGGAGAAGCCTGGCTTGAAGTAGCCGGAGTGTTCAATAACCTCCGCCGCATCGCGGGCAATTTTCAGCTCACGCGGGTTACTGGTGACGCGCGCTGCGCCAACGCTGATTTTCGCCGGGTCGCCGACGCTCTCAACCTGCACAATGTAGTCCACCTGATCCTGCACCAGGCTGGCGGGCATATTCGGGAACGGCACCAGCTCTTCGGTCAACAGCACCACCTTGCGAGCAAAGTGAGCGTCTACCATGGCGTAGCCCAGCGAACCGCAGCAGGACTTGCCGTGCGTACCGTTGGCGTTGCCAAACTCATCGCTGCACGGCACGCCGAGAAACGCGACGTCTATCTGTAGCTCGCCGTCCTGTAGTAGCTTCACGCGGCCACCGTGTGAATGGATTTGTACCGGTTCGTCCATCAATCCATGAGAAATAGCATCCGCCAGCTTGCCGCGCATACCCGAGGTGTAGATACGGGTGATCACGCCGCTTTCGATGTGTTCAATCAACGCGTCGTTGCAGGTCATCAGTGAACTGGAGGCCAGCGTCAGGTTTTTAAAGCCCATCTGCGCAAGCTTCGCCACGACGTTATTGATAACCCTGTCGCCCTCACGGAACGCGTGATGGAAGGAAATGGTCATGCCGTCTTTGAGACCGCTGCGCACCACGGCTTGCTCAATCGAGTCGCACAGTTTGCGGTGATGTTTTGCGTCGATGTCGTTCAGCCACGGCGTCGCGCTATGAGCGGTATCAAACGGTTTCAGCGCCCGCAGATGGGGGAAATTTACGTGAAGAAGTTCTGTCTGATTCATTGTTTTATCCTTAACGACGCACGCCGGAAGCCGCCGCGCGCTCCAGCACGCGCTGCGCGTGGTCAATAATCGGCGCATCCACCATTTTGCCGTTGAGCGACACGACGCCCAGCCCGTTGCGCTCGCCCTCTTCCGCAGCTTCAATCACCCGCTGCGCGTGGTCGACTTCCTGCTGCGTTGGCGCGTAGGCGTTGTGTAAGAGGTCAATCTGTCGTGGGTTAATCAGCGATTTACCGTTAAAGCCCATCTTGCGAATCAGCTCCACTTCCCGCAGGAACCCGGCTTCATCGTTAACGTCTGACCACACCACGTCGAAGGCATCAATATGGGCCGCGCGCGCAGCGTGCAGCACGGCGCAGCGGGCGTAAAACAGCTCGGTGCCGTCGCCGCGTTCGGTCTGCATATCCATCACGTAGTCAAACGCCGCCAGCGCAATGCCGATAAGCCGCGGAGAACTGCGGGCAATCGCTACGGCGTTAATCACGCCAATCGCCGATTCAATGGCCGCCATTACGCGAGTAGAGCCCACTTCTCGCCCGCACTCACGTTCAATGCGCTCAAGGTGGCCTTCCAGCTCGAAGATATCGTCCGGGGTATCGGTTTTCGGCAGACGAATCACGTCAACACCGCCACGAACCGCCGCTTCCAGATCCAGCAGGCCAAACGGCGTGCTTAATGGGTTAATACGCACGACGGTTTCAATGTCCTGGTACATCGGATGCTGCAAGGCATGGAAGACCAGCAGGCGCGCGGTGTCTTTCTCACGCAGCGCCACCGCGTCTTCAAGGTCGAACATAATGGAGTCGGGGCGATAGATAAACGCGGTGGAGAGCATGGCGGCATTGGCGCCCGGCAGGAACAACATACTGCGGCGAAGTTTGCTCATCACAGTTTCTCCCAGGCAATCTGCTGCGTGTCAGTTGCGCGTAACACCGCGCTTTGCAGACGGGCGCGGATAACACAATCCAGCGCGCCTTTATCTTCGACGATAACCAGCCCTTGCTGCACGCCCATCGTGCGCAGGGTTTCTTCGACAACCTGGCGAATTTGCTCGCCAAACTGCTTCATCACTTCACTGTGGATGACAATCTCCAGCTCGCCGTCAGCGGGGGCGATTTTCACCATCAGGTCGCTGGACTCCTGCGTTCCGGCCAGCGCCTCCCTTACGATTTTCATGATTTAGTCCTGATAGTTATGCGACTTCCGCGCTGTAATGCGCTTCTAAATGCGCGAAAGTGGATGCCGGGACAATGTCCCGGATTCGAGAAAATTGCTGCGTTTTCAGTAAGCGGCGAACTTCCGATGCCGAGATGGCGTTTCCCGTCACCTTAATGCGCGGGATCTCTACCACCGTGATGTCGTCCTCGAGCAGCGCGTGCAGCGTCTGGTTGTACTGGCGGGTGACATCGCAAAACGGTTCGGAGCCGATAAAACGATGGGTAACGCCCAGCGCCGGGGCGATGTTATTGCGGAACAGCAGCACGTCGATTTCGCTCCACGCCTGCTGCACCTTGCCAGACTCTTTCAGGAAGTAGGCCGGGAAAGTAGCGCGGGAAATGATGTACTGCGAGCCCTCATGCACCGTCACGTTGGGCAGATGCGCCACGCCAGCACGCACCATTTCCAGACGCGCCTGGAACGGGAAGAACGACGCGTCTTCGCGCACCACAAACAGGTGCAGCCAGTCGCACTGCGCCGCCGCCGTTTCCACCAGATGACGATGACCGAGGGTGAACGGGTTAGCGTTCATCACGATAGCCCCCACCTTTTCCCCCGGCTTGCGTTTCTGGCTAAGCGCTCGGCAGTAACGCTGGATCCCCTGCGGGGTGTTTTCCATCAGCACCGCGTTGTTACCGCTTTGGGCTATCGGCCAGAAACCGCTGCGGGCAAAGCGCTCTTTGTTGCACGGGCGCGTACAAAGGAAAAGGTGGAAATGGCCAAGGGCCAGCGCCACGTTTTCTACCTCAGCCAGCAGGCGGGCGCTGAGGTTAGCGCCGCGCTGGCGTTCATCGACCGCCACGCACTTGATAACGTTCGCCGCCAGACCCGCACAGCCCACCAGCGTTTCCCCGGACCAGGCTTCAACAAACAGCGAAATGTCGCTGTCCATCCCGAGACCGCTGTCGACCAGCAGCGAACGAATCGAATCTAAACGTTTCGGATGTTCCGCTACCTGGGTAACCCGGAAATCGAAAGTGGGTTGCGTGTGCATCGTGCCGCCTTACTTAGTGCGCTGCCGTCAGCGTGTTCGCTGGCGCTTCCATGATGATGTTGCTGAGATGGCCGATGTGCTCAATTTCCACCTCAATGCGGTCGCCTTCCTGCATAAACAGCGGCGGGTTACGCTTTTTGCCGACGCCGCCTGGGGAACCGGTGATGATCACATCGCCGGGGCTCAGGCGAGTGAAGGTGCTGATGTATTCAATCAGCTCCGCGACCTTGTGGATCATGCTGCTGGTGTTATCGTCCTGCACCATGCGGCCGTTCAGCCAGGTGCGGATGGCAAGCTGGTGCGGGTCAGGAATTTCATCCGCCGTAGCCATCCATGGGCCGAACGCCCCGGTCTGACGCCAGTTTTTGCCCGCGGTAAACCACGTGTGCTGCCAGTCACGGGCGGAACCGTCCATATAGCAGCTGTAGCCTGCCACATGGCGCAGCGCCTCTTCACGGCTGATGTTTTCACCGCCCTTACCGATAATCACCGCCAGCTCGCCTTCGTAGTCAAACTCACGCGAATGGCGCGGCTTCAGCACCGGTGCGTTATGCGCCGTTTGGGAATCCGGGAAGCGGACAAACAGCGTCGGTGCCGGATTGTGCTGGTCAAACTCTTTGCGTTTTTCGGCGTAGTTCATGCCCACGCAGAGGATCTTTTCCGGGTGTTCAATCACCGGTAAAAAGGTCACGGCGTCCATCGGTACGTCCACGGCATCGTTAAGATAGCGCGTGGCATCCGCCAGGCCGTTGCCCTCCAGCAGCGCCTTCAGGTCAGCGTAGCGGTCGCCGAGACGGCGGCCTAAATCAATCATCCCTTGGGTCTTTACGATGCCGTAGCTGCGTACGCCCTGATAGATAAAGCTTGCGAGTTTCATTATTCAGTCCTGATTAAACGAGGAAGTTGCCCAGCACCAGCAGCGAGATGGAGACGTTAATCGCGCCGCCGATACGGGTTGCAATCTGTGCGAACGGCATCAGGCTCATACGGTTACCGGCGGTCAGAATGGCCACATCACCGGTACCGCCCTGGCCGCTCTGGCAGCAGGAGACGATGGCGACATCAATCGGGTGCATGCCGATTTTTTTACCGACGAAGAAGCCGGTGGCGACCAGCGCCGAAACGGTGCTGACGATGACCAGCAGGTTGCTGATGGTGAAAGCGTTAACCAGCTCCTGCCACGGGGTGATAGCCACGCCCACGGCAAACAGAATGGGATAGGTCACGGAGGTCTGGAAGAATTTATAAACCACCTGAGAACCTTCCAGCAGACGCGGAGAGGCGGCATTGCACAGCTTCACCAGCACCGCCATAAACAGCATGCCGACCGGCGCTGGCAGGCCAATCAGTTTGTGACCCAGCATCCCCAGCATATAGAGCAGGACTGCCAGCAGCGCGCCGGAAGCAATGGTGGTGACGTCGGTTTTACCCGATACCGTTGGCTGCGAAGATTGCGTATCCGCGTTAGCGCGGTTTGGCATCAGCTGGCCTTCGCCGGTCAGGTGTGGATAGCGTTTGCCCAGTTGGTTGAGGCAGCCGGAAATAATGATGGCAGTCAGGCCGCCAAGCATGACCATCGGCAGCACGCGACCAAGCGCTACGCCCTGATCCATATGCAGCAGCGTGGCGTAACCGATAGACAGCGGAATCGCCCCCTCACCTACGCCGCCCGCCATAATCGGCAGAATGATAAAGAAGAAAATCTGGAACGGCTCGAGGCCCAGCGCCATGCCAACGCCCATACCGACAATCATGCCGACGATTTCGCCGCACAGCATCGGGAAGAAGATGCGCAGGAAGCCCTGAATCAGAACCGTACGGTTCATGCTCATGATGCTGCCAACGATAATGCAGCAGATATAGAGATAGAGAATGTTGGTCGATTTATAGAATTTGGTGGTCGACTCCACGACAACGTCCGGCAGCAGGCCGTAATACACCATCGCCGAAGGAATGAAGGTGGCGCAAATCGCCGCCGCGCCCAGCTTGCCAACAATCGGCAGGCGCTTACCAAACTCGCCACAGGCAAAACCAAAAAACGCCAGTGTCGCCACCATCACCACGATATCGCTCGGCAGCTTGCCACCTAAGCAATCAATGGCGATGAGTACCCCAGCCAGCAGAAACAGCGGCAGCGGAATAATGCCAACTTTCCAGGTATCCATAATATGCCACCAGCGTTCTTTAAGCGCCGGACGCTGAATTTCTATCGGATCGTGGGTAACAGAGAATGAATCATCAGTTGTGCTCATAATGAAGCCCTTTTGGTTATTTTGTGTGTGTAGCCTAAGGGCTTAAAGGCTTACTTTATGTGAGTGAAAGCATATTAAAACCGAAGTTTTAATGGCACCTATGGTTTTAATGGTTTCTTTTATTTAATGTGATTAATGCCTTATTTATAAGTGTGGTTTTTATGGTTTCTTTTCTAAATCGCACAAATAAATAACATTTATTAATTTAACCTTAATTAAACCCGCTTTTCAGAAAATTCCCTGTCAGGGCGCGGCTGTGCAAGGGATCACAAGTTTCCGGCAAACAGGCTGGCATCGTCAAAAAAGATGATATATTGGCGGAATTCGTTGCGGCCCTGCGTGAGAGTAATGAAAGTATCATTCCAGATAAAACTGTTTATTTCGCTGGTTGCCTTTTTCTCGGTGCTGTTTGCACTGCTGGGTAGCTATTATTATATCGATATGGGTAGACAGCTCTATCAAGAGATGAGTGGTCGCGCCAAAATACAGGCGGAAGAAATTGCCATCATCCCAAGTCTACGGAAACAGGTTGCCGATAAAAACATTCCTGCAATCCATGATTTTATGCAGCGATTAGCCGCACGAAGCGACGCCAGTTTTATTGTCATTGGTGATAATGAAGGCCGGCACCTATTTCATTCGGTATTTAACGATCGGGTGGGTACCACGCTTGTCGGCGGCGATAACGAAGAAGTGTTACGGGGTAAAAGCACCACCACTATTCGCCAGGGTGGATTGGGCATTTCGCTGCGCAGCAAAGCGCCCATTTTTGATGATAAGGGTAAGGTGATAGGGATTGTCTCTGTCGGCTATCTCACCAGCTACCTCGACAGCATAACCGTCAACAAGGTGGTGAATATCCTGATTGCCGCCGTCCTGCTGCTGCTGGCGCTGTTCATCTTCTCGTGGTTCTTCACCCGCAGTATTAAAAAGCAGATTTTCTCCCTCGAGCCCCGTGAGATAGGGCTGCTGGTGCGCCAGCAAAAGGCCATGATGGAGTCTATCTACGAAGGCGTTATCGCCATTGACGATAACCTGCGCATTGAAGTGATTAACCAGGCGGCCAGAAAGCTGCTTGGCCTCAGCCTTCCGGCGCGTCATCTGCGCGGACAGCTGATTAGCGATGTCATCGCCCCGATGCCGTTCTTCAACCGCGACACCATGCTCAAGCAGGACACCCACGATGAGATTTGCCATTTTAACGATCTGACGGTCATCGCCAGCCGGGTAAGGATCATGATGGAAAACTCGCTTCAGGGTTGGGTAATCACCTTCCGCGATCGTAACGAAATTGACTCTCTCAGCGCCCAGCTAAGCCAGGTAAAACGCTACGTTGATAACCTGCGCATCATGCGCCATGAGCAGCTCAACCGGATGACCACCCTCTCCGGGCTATTGCATATGGAGCGCTACGACGAGGCTATTCGCTTTATCCAGGCCCAGTCAGAGCACGCGCAGGAGTTGCTGGACTTTATCTCCTCACGCTTTAGCTCACCGACGCTGTGCGGCCTGCTGCTGGGGAAAGCCGCTCGCGCCCGCGAAAAAGGCGTCGCGCTACGCTTTGACCCCGGTTGCCTGATGGACAGGCCGTTTGTCCCACTGGCGGAGTCCGAGGTGATTTCCATTATTGGTAATCTGCTGGATAACGCCATCGAAGCCACGCAGCGCGCCCCGCTTCCGCATGAACCCGTAGAGGTGATGATCAAACTGAACGATCGAGAGTTAATTATCGAGGTCGCCGATCAGGGGATCGGCATTAAACCGGAGATCCGCGAGCGGATATTTGAACGCGGGATCACCACCAAAACTCGGGGCGATCACGGGATTGGGCTGTACCTGATCGAGAGTTATGTTACCCAGGCTGGCGGTTTAATCGAAGTTGCCGATAACACGCCACGCGGCACGATTTTCTCACTGTTTATTCCGGCAACGGGAACGGCCCGGTGTACCTCACAGGAACTGGAAGATACCGACTATGCAACATGAACTTATCGATGTACTGATCGTTGAAGATGAAAATGAACTGGCACAGCTGCACGCGGAGCTTATCAGTAAACACCCGCGCCTGCGGCTCGTCGGCGTGGCCTCTTCGCTGGCGGACGCTCAGGCGCAGCTCGAAAGCAAGCAGCCGCAGCTTTTACTGCTGGATAACTATCTGCCTGACGGCAAAGGTATTACGCTCATCAGTAACCCCATGCTGGTGCAGGCCAACTGCTCGGTGATTTTCATTACCGCCGCCAGCGACATGGACACCTGTAGCCTGGCAATTCGCAACGGCGCCTTTGACTATATTCTCAAGCCGGTATCATGGAAACGTCTTAGCCAATCGCTGGAACGCTTTGTGCAGTTCGCAGAGCAACAGCGGGTATGGAAAATCGTCGACCAGCAAAACGTCGATTCGCTCTACCAGCTCCAGGCCAAAAATTATCGCCAGGACAGCGGCAGCAAAGGTATTGAGGAGAAAACGCTGGGATTAGTGCAAAAGCTATTTAACGACCAGGCCGCGCACTGCTTCTCGGTAGATGAGGTCGTCAGCGAAACGGGCTTGAGTAAAACCACCGCCCGCCGCTACCTGGAACACTGCGTAGAAGCGGGTTTTTTAAGCGTGGAAATGCTGTACGGCAAGATTGGACACCCGCGCCGGATGTACCGACGCAGCGCCGCATAACCCCTCACCCGCGGGATGAGGGGCCTGCTTTATTTCAGTACATAGCCGAACAATCGGCTGATACCGTCGGCATCCTTCTCGCTGTACACCCCCTGAAGCTCCGGCGAGAAGCCGGGCAGCAGGTTCACCCCTTCTTCCAGCGCCAGGAAGTAGCGCTGCACCGCGCCGCCCCAGATTTCCCCCGGCACCACGCACAGCACGCCCGGCGGGTACGGTAGCGCACCTTCGGCGGCAATACGCCCTTGTGCTTCGCTGATGCGCACCAGCTCCACGTTGCCGCGAATAAACTCGCTGTTGGCATCCTGCGGGTTCATCACTACCGCAGGCAGGCTGGCTTTGCGGAACATCGCCTTTTGCAAATCCTTCACGTCGAAACTGACGTACAGGTCGTGCATCTCCTGGCACAGTTCACGCAGGGTGTAGTCGCGATAGCGCACCGGGTATTTGTTATAGATGGTCGGCAGCACGTCGGCCAGCGGCGTGTCGTCTTCAATATGCTGTTCGAACTGGCCGAGCATCGCCACCAACTGCGCCATTTTCTCGGCGGATTCTGCTGGCGTCAGCAGGAAGAGGATCGAGTTGAGATCGCACTTCTCCGGCACGATGCCGTTCTCACGCAGGTAATGCGCAAGGATCGTCGCCGGAATACCGAACTCGGTGTATTCCCCGGTTTGTGCATCAATACCCGGCGTGGTCAGCAGCAGCTTACAGGGATCGACGAAGTATTGATCCTGCGCGTAGCCTTCAAAGCCGTGCCAACGTGCGCCTGGCGCAAAGCTAAAAAAGCGACGTTCACTGGCGATGGTTTTAGTTGGATGATCCTGCCACGGGCGACCGTCGACGATCGGCGGGATAAACGGCTGGATCATCTTGCAGTTCGCCACGATCGCTTTGCGCGCCTCAATGCCCAGCTCGACGCACTCCGCCCACAGTCGGCGGCCGCTCTCCCCTTCGTGAATTTTGGCGTTCACATCCAGTGCCGCAAACAGCGGGTAGAACGGGCTGGTTGAGGCGTGCAGCATGAAGGCGTTGTTCAACCGCTTGTGCGGGCAGAAGCGCGCCTGAGCACGAATGTGATTGTCTTTTTTGTGGATCTGCGAGGTTTGCGAGAACCCGGCCTGCTGTTTGTGCACCGATTGAGTGACAAAAATTCCCGGATCGTTTTCGTTAAGATCCAGCAGCAGCGGCGAGGTGTCCGCCATCATGTCGATAAACTGCTCGTAGCCTACCCACGCGGAATCAAACAGGATGTAGTCGCAGAGGTGGCCGATTTTATCCACCACCTGACGGGCGTTGTAAATCGTGCCGTCGTAGGTGCCAAGCTGAATAATCGCCAAACGGAACGGGCGCGCGTCATCGGCTTTCTCTGGTGCTACTTCGCGGATTTGCTCGCGCAGATAGCTATCGTCAAAACAGTGATCATCAATGCCGCCGATGAAGCCGAACGGGTTACGTGCCGCTTCCAGGTAAACCGGCGTCGCCCCGGCCTGGATCAGCGCGCCGTGGTGGTTAGATTTGTGGTTGTTGCGGTCGAACAGCACCAGGTCGCCGCGGGTGAGCAGCGCATTGGTCACCACCTTGTTAGCCGCTGAGGTGCCATTCAGCACAAAGTAGGTTTTATCGGCGTTAAACACCTTCGCCGCGAACTTCTGCGCGTGCTTGGCTGAGCCTTCGTGAATAAGCAGATCGCCGAGCTTCACGTCGGCGTTGCACATGTCGGCACGAAACACGTTCTCGCCAAAGAAGTCATAGAACTGACGTCCCGCTGGGTGTTTTTTAAAGAACGCGCCGTGCTGATGGCCTGGACAGGCAAAGGTACTGTTGCCCATCTCAACATACTGGGTCAGGGTGTCGAAGAACGGCGGCAGCAGGTCTTCCTCGTAACGAGAGGCCGCCGCTTCCAGCTCCAGCCACTCCTGCTCTTTTCCACTAATAACCGCATTCACGCCTTCTGGCGCGCTGATAGCGTCCGCCGTCAGCACGAAGACCGGCAGGTTAAAGCCGGTCCGTTTGAGTAATGCCAGGATGCCGCTGTGGCTGTCCGCCACCGTAATGACGACTGCTGCCACATCGGTAAAGTCGGTGCCGTCCAGCGCCACCACGCGACGATGGGTTGAGAGACGGGAAACCAGTTCGCGACTGGCAGCAATGTGCATTGATTTCATAAGCGCAACGACCCACTCAGGGAGAGTAAAAGCCCCGGACAAAGCCGCTGGCTTTGCCCCATAAAGCGTCTGGGTGCAACTGGGTTACAGCTCCGACCGCCAGACATCAGTAAAAGCAGACATGGTCTAATCTTACTGTTGTCCTGCAGTGAGCGTGCGTTGGCTTCACCGCATGGTGGGCAATGAGGAAGGGGCAGACCGTCGCGAGCAGGCGAAGTGGCATTGGCGATGTAATGGCAAAGATGTCATTGCAGGCGGCCCCGATTCAGAAAAGGAGAAAATTCGCGCAATCATGGCACCATTAGCCAAGGGGTGCAAGACGAAATTTTTATGCACTAATACCACGGAGAAACAAGCACTGAACCGATTAATCAGTTCATAATAATGCAGGACTTATCGATAAATAGCAGGAGTTAACGTGGTAATTGGTCCATTTATTAATGCCAGCGCGGTACTGGTTGGTGGTTTGCTCGGCGCGCTGCTCAGCCAGCGTTTACCCGAGCGCATTCGTGTCTCAATGACCTCGATTTTTGGTCTTGCCTCGTTGGGGATTGGCCTGCTGCTCGTTATCAAATGCGCCAATATGCCGGTGATGGTGCTCGCGACGCTGGTTGGTGCGCTGATTGGCGAGTTTTGCTTTCTGGAAAAAGGCATCAATAAAGCCGTTTCTAGCATACAAAAGCGGATGCTCAAGCCGGGCAAAAGCAGCCAGCATGAGAACTTTATTCAAAGCTTCGTGGCGATTATCGTGCTGTTCTGCGCCAGCGGAACGGGAATTTTTGGGTCAATGCATGAAGGCATGACCGGCGACCCGACCATTCTTATCGCCAAGTCGTTCCTCGATTTCTTCACCGCGATGATCTTTGCCTGTTCGCTCGGTTTTGCGGTCTGCGCCATCAGCGTGCCGATGCTTATCATCCAGCTCTCGCTGGCGTTCTGCGCATTCCTGATTCTGCCGCTGACCACCCCCGCCATGATGGCCGACTTCACCGCCGTCGGCGGTCTGCTGCTGCTGGCAACGGGCCTGCGCATCTGCGGAATTAAGATGTTTGCAGTGGTGAATATGCTGCCTGCGCTGCTGCTGGCGATGCCGATTTCTGCGGCCTGGACGGCGTTTTTTGCCTGACCTGGCGTGCAAAACGGGCAAAGTGGTGATAGATTGTGCAACTCGCCGCAAATTTTATAAATTTCGTTGACGAGTCGAGGCGATTACGGTTTAATGCGCCCCGTTGCCCGGATAGCTCAGTCGGTAGAGCAGGGGATTGAAAATCCCCGTGTCCTTGGTTCGATTCCGAGTCCGGGCACCACTATTTAAAGAACCCAGCCTATGGCTGGGTTTTTGCTTTTCTGCGTTTGCAACTTTCAAATATGGCTTCTTCTCTCTCTATCTCATTGATAAACAAACGTCACCCCAATAATCGACTGCACGTTCCCCGCCGTCACCTGACCGCTGGTTCGCGCGTAGTTGGCCGTTAACCCCAGGCTGACGGCGGAAGTCGCCACCGTGCCAAGCGACACCGTGCTGTTAGCCGGCAGCACGCTGCCGTTGCGCGTAAGCTGCACGCCAATCCCCTGTGCCGGTGAGGCCGAGGCGGTGTTGGTAAAGATAGAGTTCGCCGAATCCGCCGTCGTCCCTGAAAGGTAGTAACCCAGCTTTTGGCTCTGTGCGCAGTAAACCGTCAGCGGAATGGCCGTGGAGCCGGGATAATCCGGCAGCGTCACCGTCACATTACGTGCGGAGACGTCACAGCCCCCCGTCGGCACCACCACGTTGTTATTGGCGTAGATGTTCCAGACAAACTGGAAATCATCGCTGTTTTTGTTGTTAGTCTGACGCAGGATCAGCACCGCGATAAGCGTACCAGCGCTAATCGCCACGCCACCGGCGGAGCTAATTGGCGTCAGGTAAAGCACCGTAGGCCAAGGCTTGTCGGTTCTGGAGTTATAGATCAGGCGCGAGGTTTCGGTGGTGGTAGGAAACGGGTAGCTGGTCCCGTTGTATTTCACGGTGCCAGAGAAGCTCGACAGCACCCCGCCGTAGGCCGAGCCGCGCTGCAGCGTCACGTAGTCGGTGATGGTCTCCGGATAGTCATTATGGCAAAAAATCTGCGTCGAGAGATCGACCACCAGGTTTTGCCCGACGTTGACCGCGGGTGCGAGGTCCACGTAGACGTTGGCACTGCCGCCGCCAATGGGGATCGTCGTACCGTTGGCGGTCTTACAGGCAAACGACCAGGCGTTAAACGACCAGCTAGCCAGCAGCAGCGTCGTCAGTAAAGCTATCACGTTCTTCATTACTCTCTTCTCCTGGTCACGCGTAGGTATAGGTGACGTTGATGACCGTCTTAATGGTTCCCTGGGTCGCGCCACCGTTAACCGACAGTGCCCTCACCTTTAGCGGGAAGCGCGCGGACTGCGATGCTTCTTCCACTGTCACCGTCGTGGTCGCGCCGGTGTTCAGCGTATTTCCGCCGTCATCCTGTAGCTCAAGCTGGATGTTTTTGGCGGTCCCTTGGTTCTGGTAATAGCCGGTGGCATCCGCCGTGCCGCTAAAGCTGGCGATCACCCGCGACGTGCCGACCGGGCAGTTGCTGAGTTCAAGCGCCACGCTGTGCCACGCGGAGGCGGAACCAGCGGAAAGCAGGCTAAAGGTATAGAGGTCGCCAAGTTCGACGTTGGCGTTAGTGGTCGATACCGTGCACGGCTTCGCCACCACTTTGCCGTTAACGGTAATGGTGACATCGGCAGCCCATAGCGCCGGAGAGACCGCCGTCAGCGCTAACGCCCACAGCCAGCCGTAATAAAACCGTTTCATCTGCGCCTCCGCTTACTGAAATTCAAGAGTGAACGTCGCCGTGGCGTTAACGTGGCCGGGGGTGACCGGAACCTGCGTTGCCATCAGGCGGGCATAAAAATTCAGCGTATTAGTCTGGCCAGGCGTGAGCGTCGTCCACGCAATGGTCGATGACGTGGCGTTAAGCGGTAGCATGGTCTGCTGCCCATCGAGGATCTGAATCCCCATTCCTGCCGCAGCAGACGCGCCGTTGTCCAGCTTTAACAGGCTGGTATTGCCGTTATCCGCCACGCCGATAAACCCAACCTTCACGGCGGAAACCGCCCCGCCGCACGGCGAGAGCACAATGCGAAACGGTACGGCGGGCGTGGTTGCGCCAACGGCGTTGAACTGTTTGGCAGCGTTGTTCATCAGGTCGACGGTAAAGTCCTTCGACTCCCCCGCCACGGCGCAGCCGTTATCCCTGACGTTGCCGGTGATGGTTATCGTGCTATCCGCCGCCAGCGCGCAGGTAGCCGTCAGCGCAAAACACACGCTGAATACGTAAAAGGGGGTTCTCATTCTTCTGTCCTTAGCGGCACACGGCCGATAGCTGAATCAGCGTCTGTTCCTGGCTCTCATTCGGGATGCGGTAGTCCGCCACGCAGCGGGCATCGTCGCCTTCGCCCCATACCGCTTTAACCTTCCCGACGAGCGGCATCCCGCTCAGGTACACGAGGCCGTTATCCGCCACGATGCTGCTGTTCTGGCTGTCAGTCGACGTGACCATCGCACCAAACGGCACCATCTTGCCGTTGTGGGTCAGCGTCATTAACAGCTTCATCCCAACACGGGGTTTGAATTGCGCCCGCACAATCGCACCGTGGGTTGGCACCACATTGACCACCGCATCGTCTAAATCGACGTTATCGGCCAGTGAGTTGGTATCGAGCGCCACGCGGTTTTCCCGGTATTCAGTGGCGTACGGCAGGACGGCGTAGCCGCGCCAGTCGGTGCGCACCCCGGTCTGGTTTTCGACTCTGGTCCCTTCCGCACCCGGCGCGCTGACCAGCACAACCGTATCGTTCAGCGGTTGGCTCAGCGTCACCCCATTGGCATGCGCCAGCACGCCGCCGCTCATGCCGTAATAGAGCTGTTTCATGCCGTCGCTGTGGCTGTAACCGACGTTTGCGTTGCCATAGCCACCGCGATAGTTCAGCGCCGCATAGCCGGTGCCGCCGCTGCTGCCTTCCCCGCCGCTCGCGTAGCCGGTCTGCACGCTATAGCTCAGGTTGTTATCGTCCAGCAGCGTGCCGTACAGCCCGGCCAGGTTGCTCGTGCGACCGTTGAGATCGTCAGACATGCTGTAGCTGGCGCTGGCGTGACGCCAGACGGATTGGCTATCGGAACGCAGCCAATGGCTGAACGGAATGTTAACGTTCACGGCCAGCATCTGGTCACGCCCGTCCTGCCAGGCGTTTTTGGTCAAGCTGTAGCTCAGCGTCCAGTTGATGTCGTTGACGGCGGTATTTAAACCGGCCTGGAACTGTTCGTCCGTGTTATCGGTTCCCCAGTAGCTTTGGCGGCTACCGCTTAAATACAGGGTCGCCGTGCGCCCCAACTGTTGGGTAACGCTGACCTGCACTTTGCCGCGTTTGCTGTAGGCCAGGTTGTAGTAGTCGGTGAATTTCGGCTTCACGTAGACAGGCCCATCTTCGGTCACCACGCTATGGCCACTCATGCGCTGATAGGTGGTATCGGCAAAGCCGTAATAGCCCTGCGTGGAATAGCGATAGCCCACCAGCTGGATATTGGTGCCAAGATCGCTGAGCGACTTGTTATAGAGAAATCGTACCGACTGGCCCTGCTGTTGGCTGTCATCAGGCAGCGCGGCGTTGGCCTGGGTGATATCCACAGACAGCGCGCCCAGCTCACCCATATTTTTCCCGACACCGAGGTTAAAGGCGCGATAACGGTCCGCCAGCTGGGTGCCGCCATAAAGCGTCCATCCTGCCGGTAAACCGTGCATCAGCGTGCTTTGAAAGAACGTAGGATCTTCCTGGAGATCGTTGCCGCTGCGGTATTTCCCAGCGGTCAGCGCGTAGCGCGTGTGGCCTTCACGTTGCAATACAGGCACCGACGAGTACGGCACGGTGAAGCTCTGAACGCTGCCGTCCGCCTCTTTGATAGCCACCTGGAGATCGCCGCCGTTACCGGCCGCATAGAGATCGTTAATGGTGAAGGGGCCCGGTGGCACCGTGCTGTGATAAATCTCATAGCCGTTCTGTTTGATAGAGACCTGCGCCGTCCCGCGCGCAATACCGTGAATCACCGGCGCAAAGCCTTTTTGGCTGTCCGGCAGCATATTGTCATCGGACGCCAACTGTGCGCCGCGGAAGTTAATGCCGTCAAAAACGTCGCCGTTGGTGTAGCTGTCGCCAAGCGTCAAGCGCGAACGGAACGTGGTAATATCCCGCTCCAGCCAGGTGTTGACGTGCTGCCATTTATTCTCGCTCGACGAACCGCTGCTGTAGCTCCAGGTGCTGTTATCACGCAGCCGCCACGCGCCAACATTGAGCCCGCTTTGCAGGTTCAAGTAGGCGTACTGACTGCTGCCGCCGACGCGATTCTGGACGTTATTGCCGGTGAAGTTGTAGTTCAGCAGTCCGGCGGTAATCCCGTTATCCCACAGCTCCGGTGAAATATAGCCACGCGCCTGATTCCCCATAAAGGCCTGTGGAATGGTCAGATACAGGCGCTGCAAACCCACGTCTAAACGAACGGTCGCCTCTTTGATCATGGCCGTAAACGGGACGCAGGCGTCTGGCTCCAGCGCATCCATTCCCTTAATCGACGCCGTATTAAGCCCCATGTTGGCAAGCTGGCCGCGCGTCAGGCACGGCATCAAACCGTGGCCGTCTTCACCAGCGCTGAAGGTGACATCGCGACTCATCATAAAACCATCGTTCAGATAAATATCAACACGATAGGTGCCCGGTGGCAGCTCCTGCCCCTTCTCAAAGCTGGA
This sequence comes from Kluyvera ascorbata ATCC 33433, assembly GCF_000735365.1. GTDB lineage: Bacteria > Pseudomonadota > Gammaproteobacteria > Enterobacterales > Enterobacteriaceae > Kluyvera > Kluyvera ascorbata. Next base: position 58,126 of record NZ_JMPL01000007.1, read on the forward strand.
GAGATCCGCAACGGCTGAGGGGTCGTCGGCCAGAAAGCGCGGGTTAAAATAGAGCTCCGCCTGAGCCAGAAAGACCGGTGATGCAAGCAAAGTCACAACGGAGAGTTGCGTCAGCCGTATGCGTCGGGCCTGCAAATGGTCGAGGCCAAATTTCAGATATGACATAGTCCCTCCGGTTCGACATCGCCCGGCTGTCTGTTCTTATTCTGTTCAAGGGATACGGGGAGTTCCCGTTGTTTAGCGCATCACGCCGATAACGCGCGGCGTCAGTGCACCGTAGTCATTGATGGTTCTGTAGGTAATCTCTGCGCCCGCATCATCCGGAATCTTCACGCTGGTTTCGCCCATAGGTGGAACCAATGCGTTATCCAGCACTCGAGTGCCCGCATTGAGTTCAGTCACCGTCAGATAGTACGGCGTAGGGTTGACCAGCGTGAGCTTGCCGGCGCTACGACGAAACGTCAGCTTTTCGCGAGCTTCTTCCGGCGGCATCGCCAGATTTGCCGGGCGGTAATAAAGCTTAATGCGGCTGATAATGGCCAGTTGCAGGGTGTTGTCGTTGAGCTTTGATTTGTCCATCGAGGGAATCGCTTTGACGTTCATCCAGAACAGACTTTCTCTATCCTGCGGCAACTGGTTATTTGAGGCGTCGAGGATACGCAGGGTATTCTCTTTTTTCCCCTGCATCGCAAACAGCGGCGGCGTCACCACAAAGCGCCCGTCTTTAGTACCCGCTGCGTTTTCCACCCATGACTGGATAAGGAAAGTGCCGTTCTCATCGGTATTGGTGACGGCCAGCTGAACCTGTTTTTGTCCCGCAGGGTAAATCACCCGGGTCGCGCCCAGCGCCACTCCCGCCTGCGCAGGAGAAACCAGTCCGGCTGCCATAAACAGCATTCCGAACACCATCATCAACGTTTTATTCATGTTTACCCTTGGTGTACTCACCGTCATATCCTGTGTCCGGTTAATTACTGATAAGTCAAAGCAAACCAGGCTTGCGCATTAGCCGTGCCGCCGACGACCTGACGGTCCGTTGAGCGGTACTTCGCTACAAAATGCAGCGTGTTCGCTCCATCGTTAAGCCGTACCCAACGACGGGGTTCCTGATTAAGAGGAATGAGCTCGCCTTGAGCATCAAACAGCGCAATGCCAATACCGGTCGCGATTCCCGCGCCCTCACCCACGGAGAGCACATCGGGGTCTTTACCACTCGCGACGCCCTGAAATGACACGCCAACGCGCTGGCTGACCTCGGTACTGCAATCTTCAAGATGGATATCAAAAGCGATCGGATTAGACTCTTCGCCTGCCGCATGAAAACGATGGCTGCTAACCTGCCCCATCTTTACCGTCATCAATCGGTCGCTCGCGGCAACGCTACAGGCCTCGGCAATAATGACGCCCTGAAAGCGCATACTTCCGCCGGGCACCGTGACGTTCCAGTGATTCCCAGCCTGAGCAACGGTCGGCAGCAAAGAAACCAACAGCCCCCATTTCATCCATTGCATACTTATTCCCTCCACCCCTTCGCGAATAACCGGGCCTTCCTGGCCCTGGTGGCATCCTTGCCGGACGAATTACTCGTACTGTACTTTGAAGGTCGCGTCGGCGTTCGCCGCACCCGCCGTTGCCGCGCCAGTAGCGTAGTAACGAGCCTGGAATGGAATGACGTTGGTGCCATCGTTCAGCGTGGTCGCGCTGCTGAAGGTTGCGCCATCCAATGCCAGCGGTTTGCCTTTGTTGTCGAGGATCTGAATCCCGACGTTAGTCGCGCCGCCGGAAGCTGAACCCTGCAGCGCCAGAACGGTGGTGTTGGTGGTATCAATCGCGGCACCGGAGAAAGCCACGGAGGCTTTCGTCGAAACGCTGGTATCGCAGTCGTTCAACTGGATGTTAAAGCCCACAGCAGAGCTGGTGCTGCCAGCGGTCGCCAGTTTTGCGGAGCGTACCTGACCCATCTGTACCGTCTGGTCGATAGAACCGGCATCAACGGCACAGGCCGCGTTAACCACTTCACCTTTGAAATGAACGGTACCGCCATTTACGGTCGTGGTATCCGCTGCTAATGCAGCCGTTGAAGCCATAGACAGTGCAGAGATAATGACCAGCGCAACCTTATTAATGCCCATAAAACCTACTCCTTATTAATAGAGAATCTTATTCTCATTTTGTTAAAAACAGCGGTGGTTGGTGATAGCAAAAATATCACCAGATACTTTTTCATTACTTAAGCGAAATTTCTTTTCTCACAGTAATAGTGCCATTGCTGACCACCAGCAATGGCACTACCACCGTCGATTGAGCTTAGAAATATCGAGATAAAAAGAGAGAGCCGCAGCATTATTTCCGCGTAAGCCAAACATCCTTTTTGTTTTCTGTCTCAAATAATAAATATGTTTTTCACTGAATCCTTCTAACTTATTTATTTGGGATACTGAATACCCTTCGCATAGGTAGCGAAAAACAATCAGCTCTTTCTCAGAGAAATCCCTCTGGTCATAAATAGATTTACTCGCTTTATACAGGCATGTATAAAGATCTGAAAACCCTATTTTTTCAGAGACTAACCAAGGGAAAGGTCCCTGAAAATCGTACCCGGAAGAAGCTTCCATCTTGTATAGCAGTACAATTCGACAACGAGAAGTCGGTGAAGCCAATAAACTAAGTATCCGATGTCGCTCTACAACATCTGAAATATAAACAACGAAGATATCTCGAACCGATGCGCGTAAGTAGCACTTCGACCGCAATTGCCGAGAGTGGATCGTTGAAACGTTGCCATCCTGGATAACATCATCATCCTGTAATGCCAAAAGAAAAAAACTGTTATCCGAGATAATACATTGTCTCATATATTACCCCAACGTCCTGTTCTGAGTTTTTATCTAATATTTGTTGTTCCTGATTCTATAAATCCGTTAGCTAAATTTCGGTTTAATTATATACACAGTGAATATATATCGCCAAAAACGATCAATTAATTATTATTGATAGTTATAATCAATTGATTTAATGAATATAGATCGTCTTAATCGATCAATTATTTAATAAAAACAAGAAGATCAATGAAATAGATAATCAAATTTTAGGATTTTTCTATTAATAAGATCTTACGCTTACCGGTACGCCCGCCATCAGATTTGTAATTTTATGTAAAGAGCGTGTTCAGATTCATAATTTAACTTATTTTTCACATTCATATAAATTGATCTAAATCAATTAACGAAGATGGAACAAAAATACATTTATTGACCCACGCCAAATTAAGCCAATAAATTTAGCCTATTAAGGGTAGTTATTGTCGTAATACCCCCCCTCAATGGGAGTATAGACGCTGCTTTGCAGCAAGGAGGAATAGAGAACGGCGGGAAATGATTGAGGACCTCAGGCGCAGCCTCCCTATAGGCGCTGCGCCGTGGAATAGATTTATCGTTACTTTTTCAGGCTTTCAATGACGGCATCTGCCAGCGTTTCCGGGCAGGCAAACCCTGACTCTACGCGATGCGTCAGCAATTTAGATCCGTACTGGCGGGTTATCTGCGGCAGGCAGGCATCGTGGAAGGCTTTAAGGTCGGCAAAATAGTCCAGCGTATATTCGCTCTCCCCCGCCCGCCCCCGCGCCATACAGGCGTTAAAGCATGACTCCACGTCCCGGTCGACATACACCACCAGGTCAATCTGCGGGTAGCGCTTCAGGTAATGCTTAATTTGATAGAAATAGGACATATAGCGAGCCGAAGGCTGTTCGGTCATCAGGAAGTTAACGTGGCAGAACACAATATCGCTAAACAGCGAACGCTCAATCACATAGTTACCGTCAGGAATATCCTGTAAAAGCGCCTGTCGACTGCGGGTAATATAAAGCTGGAATGCCACCCTCGCATCCGCATCGCGGGGATTTTCGACGAAGACCTGCAGCAGTTCGAGAAACACCGGGTCTTCATCCACCGGCTCTCGAATAACTTTCCAACTGGCGCCCGTTTTCTCGGATAGCGCCTGAGCCAGAGGATCAAGCAGCGTGGTTTTACCTGCGGCAATATTTGCCTCAATAGCAACAATCTTCATTTAGACACCCTGATGAATTAACGAATTGGCGCGGCGTCAGCAGGACGCTCCGTGTGGCTGGCGGGGCAGGCTGGCCCCTCACAGTATAGATATTCCTGATATTCGGCAGCGTGGAGTAAAGGTTGGTCGCGGCAGCACTCTTGCTCGCCGTAATCGACTCGCGTCGATGGGTTTGTGAAGAATGTCATCATGGCGTTTTACACTATTGGTAGAGCTTCCCCATCAACAATGATGGGGAAGCCGCAGAGTTAGGATTTTTTCGCGCTGTAGACTTCGTCGCCGGAGAATTCAGGTTCGGCCCAGAAGTTGATGTTGAACTGCGCATCATCGGTCATCTCGATACGGTGCCAGTACTGCGGCGGGCTGGTTGCAAAGCTACCGGCATTAATCACCACTTTAACCTCTGGCTCGGTGGCCTCGCCGTTGGCGAAACCGTAGTAGGTTACCGTCCCTTCCATGACGCAGAGCTGGCCAAAAATACCGGCAGCGGTGTTGTGGTGGCTGAGCAGTGCGGCAGGCACGTTGTCTTTAGTAAAGAACGGGGTGGAACGCTTGATGGTCCAGTTTTTTGGAATTCTGAGATGGCTCATAATGACCTCCGCTTCATAAGATGCATTTAAAATACATCTTTAAAATTTGACTGTAAAGCGTTATTTGAGAATTAATCTCATTACCGAAAGCACGATGTCCAGAAACAACAAAACCAGCCGGAAGGCTGGTTTTTGGCGGTGAAGACGAGGCTTATGCTTTACGGATAAGCACCGGCACGCTCTTGTAGGCAGGCGTCAGACTCTGCGTATCGACGGCATCGAGCGACAGCAATACGTTGGCCTCCGGTAAATAAGCGCCAATGGAACCTGCTGCCATGCTGTAGATAACCACCGTTAACCCATACATCACCCGATCGGCACTCGGTGTACCGCTATCGTCCAACGCCTGAATATTAATGACATCACCTTCCACCAGCCCACGAGCATCCGCTTCTGCCTGGCTCAGGAACGCCACATCGCGGCGGCCCGTGATCCCACGGTAGCGGTCATTCATACCGTAAATGGTGGTGTTGTACTGATCGTGGCTACGCAATGTTGCCAGCACCAGCGAATCCTCGGGTTGATTCTGACGTTCGACGGCACGCTCGCGGCTTACCACAAAGTTGGCCTTACCTGTTGCCGTTTTCCACTCACGGCGCGAGGCCGGCGTATCCATGCGAAAACCGCCCGGCTCAGCAATACGGGCGTTATAGCCGGAAAATGCGGGGATAACATCGGCAATGGCATCGCGAATCAGCGCATAGTCGCCCGTCATCGCTTCCCAGTTCACCGGAGAGTTTGGCAACGTGGCACGCGCCATTTCCGCTACAATCGCCGGTTCTGATTTCAGCCAGCGCGAGGCTGGTTTCAGCGCCCCGCAGGAAGCGTGCACCATCGACATGGAATCTTCGACGGTAACCGACTGAATCCCGCTGGCCTGCATGTCACGTTCCGTACGCCCCAGCGCCGGTAGCAGATAGTTGTGCTTCGCAATCAGCAGATGCGAGCGGTTAAGTTTCGTGGCGACGTGTACCTGCAGTTCGAGCTTTTTCATCGCCTCGAAGGTTCGCTGAGGATTCGGCATCGCCACCGCCAGATTACCGCCCATGCAGATCAGCGCTTTAGCATCACCACGTTCGATGGCGCGAATGCTCTCTACGCTGGAGCGACCGTGTTTGCGAGAAACGCTGATGTTAAAGCGTCCTTCCAGTCGTACCAGAAATTCTTCTGATGCCGCTTCGTTAATGCCTACCGATCGGTCACCTTGCACGTTGGAATGACCACGCAGCGGGCAGATCCCCGCCCCTTTCTTACCCATATTGCCCTTCAGCAACAGCAGGTTCACCAGCTGCTGAACGTTCTCGGTGCCGTTCTTGTGCTGGGTGATACCTAACCCATAGCAAATAATGGTGGCGTTGGATTTATCGTAACGATCCGCGAGATCTTCCATCTGGTTACGGCTTAGCCCTGAGTCGAGTTCCAGTTCCGCCCAGCTACAGCGGTGCAAATCGTCATACAGTTCCTGATAGCCGTGGGTATGCTCAGCCAAAAACGCGCGGTCGAGGCACGGTTCCTGGCCAAGCAAAATACGGGCTTCATCCATCTCAATCAGCGCTTTCATGACGCCTTTGAGCAGCGAGGCATCGCCGCCCATTTTCACCTGGTAGTACTCGTTGCTCAGCGTCGTCGCGTGCCCCTGGAGCATATCCGTCGGGCTTTGTGGGAAGCTAAAGCGCTCAAGCCCCCTTTCCGCCAATGGGTTGATGGAGATAATGCGGGCACCACGCTGCGCCACTTCGCGAAGCGTGGTCAGCATACGCGGATGGTTGGTGCCAGGATTGTGCCCGATGCAAATCACCAGGTCGCAGTATTCAAAGTCGTCCAGTTCGACGGTGCCTTTCCCCAGACCAATAGAGGGCGTGAGGCCCGCGCTGGTCGGCCCATGGCACATATTGGAACAGTCCGGGAAATTGCTGCTGCCATATTCGCGGGCAAAAAGCTGATACAGGAATGCCGCTTCGTTAGAGGTACGCCCGGAGGTATAAAACTCTACCTGTTCCGGAGAAGCCATATTGCGCAGCTGCTCGCCGATGTCGGCAAAAGCAACCTGCCACTCAACGGCCTGCCAGGTGTCAGTCGCGGCGTCGTACTTCATCGGGTACGTCAAACGGCCAATATTTTCCAGCTCATAGTCGCTGTAGTGCCACAGCTCAGCAACCGTATGCTGGCGGAAAAACTCCGGCGAAGCTTTCTTACTGGTGGTTTCCCAGGAAACGGCCTTCACACCGTTTTCACAAAGCTCCATGGGTGAACGGTGTCCAGGGTCAGGCCAGGCGCAGCCCGGGCAATCAAATCCTTTGACCTGATTCATGCGGAACATCGCGATGATGTCACGCGCGACGGCTTTTTGTGAAAACACCGAGGCAGCCACCGCTTTGACGGCACCCCATCCACCCGCTGGCCCTTGATAGCCGCTTACACCTGGAACGACATTGCTCATTTTTACCGCTTTTTTTGCACCCAATTTCAATGGGGAATACGGTAGCAAGTTCATCGGCGTAAAGATTTCCTCTTCACGAGGTACGCAGACTCTACAATGAACGGGTTAGATGACGGTTCCCTTCAGGTAGCAGATAGCGCTCTTTTCTGGCCAGATTTCATCGGATAAAAACGCAATAGTGAAACGATAATCTGCCGCTTAAGTTAAATCAGACATTATGTTTTGCCCGTTAACATCATCAGGATTTCATCTGATAAACACTCCAGGAAAAAGTAGTTGATCTGATAAGCGCTAGCTCTTATTTTCTTGAGAGTTTTCTAATAGGGTCCTACGATGTCTACCATTACAGCCAACAGTATTAGTGAAGCGAACGAATTAATTTCCAGCGGGAAATATAAGGAAATTATTCTTGATTTCGATATTGATGCCGATAGTTTCTTTACCCTCGCCACCGCCCCACATGATATTAAAATAACCCTCACGGATAGAAATAATCACGCTGCGGAAACAGCAGAATAATAAGAAGAATAAATCGGGATATTTTTATGTTGTTATTTATTGGTACTGGGGCCGCCGCCTTTCTGGCGTCGCTGATGCTTATCTGGCTTGATGACCGGATTGCCGACCAGGAATAAGAGAAGAGACTCCGCGCTGAACAGCAGCGCGGAGCAAAACAGAATTACAGTGACTTCGCCAGGCGTTCCACGGCAGTCATCAGCCCTTCCTGCGAGACCGTCGAGTACGACAGGCGCAGAGTACGGGTGTCTGGATTATCGTTATAGAACGCTTCCCCCGGCACATATACCACGCCGTTTTCCAACGTTTTTTCCAGCCATTTCATGGTATCGAACGGATAGCGGAAGCGCGCCCACAGGAACATCCCTCCCTTAGGGCGGCTGAACTCCAGATGCTCGCCCAGACGGCTTTCCAGCGCGTCGGCCAGCGCATCACACTTCTTACGGTAGTCTTCGCGAATGAGCGCAATCTGGTTTTCCAGACGGCCCAGGCTCAGGTACTCGGCGGTGATCACCTGCGACAGCATATTGGTGTGCAAATCAGCGGCTTGCTTAACGATAACCGTCTGCTGCGCCAGCCAGTCCGGCATCACAATCCAGCCAATACGCATACCCGGCGCCAGAATTTTGGAGAAGGTAGAGGTGTAGACCACCTGATCTTCACAACCCAATTCAACCGCGTGCTGGTACAGCGGGCGCTGTACTTCATCGGTAAAGCTGATTTCACCGTACGGGTCGTCTTCAATAATGACGAAATCATGCTGCTTCGCCAGTTCTACCAGGCGACGACGACGGTCATCGCTCAGGGTTTTACCGCCTGGGTTGCCAAAGGTAGGCACCAGGTAAACGGCTTTCACACGAGTGGTGGAAAGCAGCTCAGCAAGCTGTTCTACCAGCATGCCGTTATCGTCGGTATCAACGCTCAGAATGTTGGCCTGCGCCAGTTGGAAGACCTGCAGCGCCGCCAGATAGGTTGGACGTTCAACGACAATCGCATCGCCCGGATCGAGCAGCGTGCGGGCCACGATATCCAGCGACTGCTGCGAGCCCGAAGTGATATACACGTGACTTGCCTGACATGCTACACCGCGCGCCTGACACAGTTCGCTGACGGCCTGACGCAGCGGCGGGTAGCCTTCGGTCAAACCGTACTGGAACGCGTCGTTAAAGCGTTCGCTCATCACCTTCTGCACCGCCAGCTCCAGCCCTTCGGTATCAAAAAGCTCCGGGGCAGGAATGCCGCCACCAAGAGAAATCACGCCGGGCAGTTTACTGTGTTTTAAGAGTTCGCGGACGGCGGAGGGTTTGAGTTCACCCGCGCGCACGGCGAGTCGCCGATCGTGCATATTCATTTCCTTTTCTGTCTTGTTGTTGTGTTTATTGCAGGCTTTCTTTTACCGTAGCCCGGCAGAGCTTCGCGACGCCGGGAACATCCCCGGAGTCGGCGTTTTTAACGCCTCGTCCGGGCTACTCACCTTTATTCGTTATCTTTTATTACCACCAGCGGCTCAATATCGCTCTCTTTCTTAATCACCAGAGATTCGTCACCGCGTAAACAGGTGCCGCCATAATTACCGCCGACGGTAAAGGTACATACTTGAATATATTTTCCTGCGACGTTTGGCAAGCACCAAAGTTGCTGGTAAATATTTTTTCTATCAACAAATTTACCGCTGGTTTGGTCCAGCAGCCGATCGTTCCCGCTGACCAGGTCGATATTACTGCCGCAGCGGCCGGAAATAGGCTTAATCGCATAACCCGTTTTTGCCAGATGTTCACTAACTTCGAAATCCGTATCCAGCAGATACGGATGGTTAGGAAACAGTGACCACAGCACCGGCAGAATGGCTTTGTTGCCAGGAATAACCGTCCACAGCGGTTCAAAAACCATCACTTCCGGGCGCAGCAGCACGTCAATCAGGCGCACTTCGTTATCCGGGTTACCGGTACGAATCGGCACGGCAGCATATTCATCTTCGTCGACTTCGCGCACCTGTTCGATGGCGGTTTCCCACGCCCAGGTTTTCCATACGCAGTTCACCAGACGACCATCACCGTCAATCAGTTGACCGGCGGCATCCCAGCGCAGTTCGTCGAGGCCATAGAGAATTTTGCTCTCAAAGCCCGCCTGCTCAAGGGCACGCTGCATAAACTGGGCGTGGTAATTCTCTTCCAGATCGTTGTCCTGCATGATGTGCACAAACGGTCTGGCCTGGCTGTGCTTCCACGCGCCCACCAGCTCGCCCAGCAGGTCTTCAGCCGGGTTGTGACCGTTACCGCGATATCCCGTTTTCAGCCATTGTTCGAGGATCAGGCCACCTTCGGTGTGGCAGGAGGCGGAGTCGGCGTTGTATTCGTAAACCTTCAGCCCACGTTCGTCCATGCAGAAGTCCATGCGCCCAGTGATCATGTCGTGGCGACGACGCTGCCAGGAGAGGCGCAGACGCGGCCAGAGGATTTTCGGGATGTCGAACAGCGCCAGCAGGTTGTCATCACGCATCACTTTGTCGGTGGCGTGGAGATACATCAGGTGCATCTCGTTGGTCGCTTTAATCAGCTCCTGCTCGGCGCTTTCCGTCATGGTGAAGTACTGGTACGGATCGGCGTTGATCACATGACCGTTGGCGGCAATATACGCCTGCTGGAGCGAGTCTTTTTCGTCCAGCCATTTGCCGTCGAACTGACCGTTGTTCTCAAGGCGCGCCCCGCCAAGCTTCAGCGCTTCACCGGCAATCGCCGGCTGCGGCAGGCCGTAGCGCGCATCATCGGTCTGAATCATCCAACCCAGAATGGTGGTGTCGTCAAAGGTGTCCTGCAGCGTGTAGTGACCGTCTTTGACTTCGAGCGTCAGTTCGCGGGTCCACTGTTGGCCTGCGGGCAGCGGCGAGTGCAGCACATTCTGTTCCGCAATACGCACCTTATTGCCCAGCAGTTGGGTCACCACCGCCACGTGGCCGGTTTCATTAAACTCACCGCCCTTTTGCCAGATAAGCAAAGAGCCGACGAGCGGCGCGCGGCGAGAGCCGTTAGCGAAGGCCTGGAGCGGGAGAATGGCGTCGTTCACCACCTGACGCAGATAGCGCAGCGAGAAAATCTCGTAGGCCATGCCAACGTCGGTGAAGACAAATCCGTAGTTGATAAACAGGAAACGGCGGGCAAACTCGACGCACTGCCACTTGTGGCCCATGTATTCGTTGTCGATATAGCTACGAAACGATGCGTCATCAGGCATGTCGCCCGGTTTTAAGCTGCTGTAATTTGAAGAGTAAATCGCTACGCCACCCGGCGCATACCCCAACAACGTGCCAAATGGGGCGTCACTATTGGTACTTCCCTTGCTCATGAACCTTCCTCAAACATACCGTGCGATTTTCTCGCCCGCACGTTGAAATTAATCCAACAAAAGTGGATTAATCATACACCCGTGTATGCGAGGATGACCCATCAGAGGCAAAAATTTTCATCCCCAAAATGCACTTTAAAAACATCAGGAGTCCACATGAGTTTACAGGCACAGCCGCTAGTCTGGGGCCATGGAACACGTACCTTCGAAGTGTTTCTGGAACCCACCTGCCCATTTTCCGTTAAGACTTTCAACAAGCTGGACGCGCTGCTCGACCTCGTCGGTGAAGAGAATGTCAGCGTCAAAATTCGTTTGCAGTCGCAGCCGTGGCATCTGTTTTCCGGCGTGATTGTGCGCTGTATTCTTGCCGCCTCTACGCTATCCGACGGTAAAGCGGCGGCGCATAAGGTGATGAAAGCGGTTGCCGATCATCGCGAAGAGTTTGAGTTTACCGACCACTGCAGCGGCCCGAATATGGACGCCACGCCGCAGGAGATTATCGCGAGGATTGAGCGCTACAGCGGCGTACCGTTAGCCGCGGCGTTCGCCAAACCTGAGCTGCAAAAAGAAATTAAATGGCATGCTCGATACGCGCGCCAGAACGGCATTCACGTCTCCCCCACCTTTATGGTCAACGGCCTGGTACAGCCGGATCTGGGCAGCGGTGACGACGTCAGCGTCTGGGCGGCACGGATTTTTGCCTGAAGCTGCTAAACTTCACTACCTCAACACATCATCAAAATAAGGCGAGCGATTATGTCAGAGAACACCTATCAGCCACCCAAAGTGTGGGAATGGAAGCAAAACAACGGCGGCGCATTTGCCAATATTAACCGCCCGATTTCCGGTGCCACTCATGAACAAGCGCTGCCGGTGGGCCATCACCCGCTCCAGCTTTACTCTCTGGGCACGCCCAACGGCCAGAAAGTCACGATTATGCTGGAAGAGCTGCTGGCGGCAGGCGTTACGCAGGCAGAATACGATGCATGGCTGATTCGCATTGGCGAGGGCGATCAGTTCTCCAGCGGCTTTGTCGAAGTAAACCCAAACTCGAAAATTCCCGCCCTTAGCGACCATTCCACCACGCCGCCGACTCGCGTGTTTGAGTCCGGCAATATTCTGCTCTATCTGGCGGAGAAATTCGGTCACTTCCTGCCAAAAGATCCGGCAGGGCGCACCGAAACGCTGAACTGGCTATTCTGGCTACAGGGCTCAGCCCCGTTCCTCGGCGGCGGTTTTGGTCACTTTTATAACTATGCGCCGGTGAAGATTGAGTACGCGATTGACCGCTTCACCATGGAAGCGAAGCGTCAGTTAGACGTCCTGGATAAACAGTTGGCTCGTGGGCGCTATGTGGCGGGCGAAGAGTACACTATCGCCGACATCGCCATCTGGCCATGGTACGGCAACGTGGTGTTGGGCAACGTGTATGGGGCGGACGAGTTCCTGGATGCACAGAGCTACAAGAACGTCATACGTTGGGCGCAGGACATCGCCAGCCGTCCGGGAGTGAAGCGCGGTCGTATTGTTAACCGCACCAACGGCCCGCTGAACGAACAGCTGCACGAGCGTCATGACGCCAGTGACTTCGATACCAATACCGAAGACAAGCATCAGCAATCATGATGAGAAACCGGGTGCCAGGCACCCGGTTTTATTGACCTTCCAGCCGGTAGCCCGCCATAAAGTAGCGAACGGTGGTGCTGGAATCGTGCTCTTTAAAGAAATCCATCACCATCTCTTTATCCAGCCCGTAGCGGCGCGTCAACACGCCCGCCTCCCAGGCACTCAGTTGGCGATCGCCGGTTTTCTCAAACATACGGTGCGAAAAACCCAGCACAAAGCCACGCTTATAGTCGGTGCAAAAACCGATGACCTTCTGCGCGCTGTCGGCATAAGGTGCCTTCAGTCCCGCAATTAACCCTTTGCCAAAATGGTTATCCATCTCTACGCCCTCAATCGTTATATATAAAATTATATAGCGATTTTTTGAGCGATGGTAGCGCTATTTAAGGGCTACCCCCTAAGAGGAATAAAGCGCGTCTTTTTCATCCCCAACCCCGACAGTGTGATCGACACAACGGGCATTAATCACAAAAATAAGTACGCTAGGAACAGTGTTTCAAAATAAAAAGAGAAGGAGACCTTATGGCCTGGCAAGCAAACCCAGCCCGTTACGAACAGATGCAGTATCGCTACTGCGGCCGCAGCGGGTTGCAGCTTCCTGCACTGTCCCTCGGCCTATGGCACAGTTTCGGCCATATCAGCGCCCTCGACGGCCAGCGCGCCCTGCTGCGCAAAGCCTTCGACTGCGGTATAACCCATTTCGACCTTGCGAATAACTATGGGCCGCCGCCGGGCAGCGCAGAGGAAAACTTTGGCCGCCTGCTACGAGAGGATTTTGCAGGCTATCGTGACGAACTGATTATCTCCACCAAGGCCGGTTACGATATGTGGCCTGGGCCATACGGCTCCGGCGGTTCACGTAAATATCTGCTGGCGAGCCTCGATCAAAGCCTGCAGCGTATGGGGCTAGAGTACGTTGATATCTTCTATTCCCACCGCGTTGATGAGAAAACACCGATGGAAGAGACCGCGGCGGCATTAGCGCAGGCGGTGCAGAGCGGTAAAGCGCTTTACGTCGGAATCTCTTCTTATTCTTCCGAACGTACTCAGGCGATGGTTGAACTGCTGCGTGAGTGGAAAATTCCGCTGTTAATTCATCAGCCATCTTACAACCTGCTGAACCGCTGGGTGGATAAGAGCGGCCTGCTGGATACGCTTGAGCAAAACGGCGTGGGCTGTATTGCCTTTACTCCGCTCGCGCAGGGGCTGCTGACCGGCAAATACCTGAACGGTATTCCGGAAGGTTCTCGCATGCAGACGGAAGGCAAAAAAGCGCGCGGTCTGACGGAGAAGATGCTGAGCGAGAGCAATCTCAACAGCCTGCGTTTGCTGAACGACATGGCGCAGCAGCGCGGTCAGTCGATGGCGCAGATGGCGCTAAGCTGGCTGCTGAAAGACCGTCGCGTAACGTCCGTGCTGATTGGCGCGAGTCGCCCGGAGCAAATTGAAGAGAACGTGAAGGCGCTGGAAAACTTGAGCTTCTCGGCAGAAGAGCTGACGCAGATTGATAAGCATGTGGCAGATGGGCAGTTGAATCTGTGGCAGGCGTCGTCAGATAAGTAAAAGTATGAACATGTAGGCCTGATAAGCGTAGCGCCATCAGGCAGCCCGGCGCACATTGCCGGATGGCGGCGATGCCTTATCCGGCCTACAAACGTACCGGATAAGGTATTTATATCGTTATTTTTTCCCGCGGGTCAGGCTATCGAGATAACCCATCACAAACGCCGACAGCACAAACGTCAGGTGGATAATGACATACCACATCAGCTTGTTGTCCGGCACGTTTTTGGCGTCCATAAACACGCGCAGCAGGTGAATAGAGGAAATGGCGACAATCGATGCTGCGACCTTGTTTTTCAACGAGGTGGCATCCATTTTGCCCAGCCAGTTAAGCTTCTCTTTGTGCTCGCTGATATCCAGCTGCGACACAAAGTTTTCATAGCCCGAAAACATCACCATTACCAGCAGGCCACCCACCAGCGTCATATCCACCAACGACAGCAGCATCAGAATAAGGTCAGCTTCTGCCATGCTGAAAATGTTCGGCAATACGTGAAAAATCTCCTGAAAAAACTTCAGAGATAATGCCAGCAGCGCCAGCGAAAGGCCAAAGTATACCGGGGCCAGAATCCATCGCGATGCATACATCGCATTTTCCAGAAAACGTTCCATAGCGTCCTGTTCGTCAGTCAAATTCGACCTAGTATATCGCAACTATGCAACATCATAACAACAGATGTATTCACACATCATGAGGACGAATAAACGGTCGCTGATAGTCTGGCCACACCAATCCCACCAGCTCCGGATAGGCTTCGTTGGCGAACTCCTGATAGCACTGTTTTAAACTCTGTACCACCGGATCAACCGGCGCAACGCGCTCACCTTTCAGGCAGCGGCGTTTGATTTCATCATAATATTCATAAACCGCCCCGTTCAGATTACGGCAGCGATCCTGCGCTTCAAACAGCCCTGGGGTTTCTTTTAATTCGTCTATCGACATCCGCTTAATGGTTGATTGCAGAAAGTCGATATACTCATGATTAATACGCCAATACCACACGGGAGTGATGCTGCTCATCAAGCTGGCAAAATGGTTTTCACCTTCATCTTTGCTGAGCGGCGCAGGGGCCAAAGGGGTAACGGTTTCATTATTGGTATCGGATGACTCGTTATTTTGACCATACAGAAAAATTAAAATAACACCGGTGAGTAGCAGTAACACCATCACAAAATAAATAATACCGCTCATGGTTTTCTCCACTTTTTTTGATTTTAAAAGTGCGCCATGATAATGTCAACGAACCTCACTATAATAAAAAACACTTTCCAGCCCCTCGAAAGATGACAGGTATATGATTGCTGAAACCCTTATCCCAGCCCGTTTCTGTATCCCAGCCATAGAGGCTGAGCCGCAGGATATGAAGGCCAGCACGCAGGCAGAGCCGGAGAAGGCTACCCTTGCAGACTGGCAGGATGAGATATTGATAAGCGGTGGCCAATCACGTAACCCATTGCTGGAAGAGCGTGACCGTCATATAAAGGATAGATTATATCGCGTCGCGAAAATTGAAGCCTTTGCCCTTATGCTAAATAACCTGGTTGTTCAGGGAGAGATCTCTTCACTGGAGTTAAGTCAAATTATTGAGTTAAAAACCCAGGAGATAAATGATAATGGCAATGAAATTTGGCTTAATTTAATGACGCAGGAAAAAGTCACACCGCTGTTTTATAATTTAACGGATAAGTAAGTATGAAACTTGTCGATGTTAATCAGGCTAATATATCGTTAAGCCCACAGATAAGCGATGAGACGCTTCTTCAGCGTAACCTTCAGGCGCTGCGCGACGAAAAAAGCGCTGAGGGTCGGCGTATCTCCAGCCCTTCCGTCCCGCTCACCGCCGCGCTGGTCAAAATGAAGTGGAAAAACCGCCGCGAAATTTATGCCTATCAGGTCAAAGAAGAGATCTTTGGCGCAGCCCTTTGCGAAGTGATGGAACGTTACCCGCACCTGCGCGATAAAATTCTCGCCCACACCGAATCCTGCTATCAGCATGTGCTGAGCCGCGAAACCGCAACGCTTGAAATCAGCCGCGGCCTCGCGGATGGTGATTACCGCACCTCAAACGTCATCCTTAAACTGGATAAAGAAGACGAAAAACCTCCCGTTCAACCGGTGATATCCGTCGCGAAATAGTCAAAAGCACAAGACCCCTGCGGTGAATCCGCCTCAAGCGCAAGCGCCACTAGCCCGATTTTCGCGCCGACCCACTTACCTTTTCCCGCCGCAAAGACTGGCGTCACCGGCTGCCAGATTCCCCCTTGTTCACACCAGGCGAAACTGCAAATGCCTCCGTGGGTGACGCTAACACTAAACGCGCACGATGCGCTATTTATCTGCGCAATGACCCGACGGCTTTCGCGCACCACGCCGGCATCGCTCATCCAGCCAGTGACCCAAAGTAACTGATGATATCCGCCCTGCTTTTCAAGCAGCAGCGCCGCGTAGCGCTCACCGTAAATAATCAGGCCGCCGCTATCGCCATTTCCCGCTGCGTTTAGCGTCAACGCCGTTCGGGCAGTAAACTGCCACGCCGGGAATTTTTGCAAAAGCAGATTCGGTTGCCAGTAAAGATTACTTTTACCCTCAGTCTGCACCAGCGGATAACAGCGTAAATTCAGTTGATGACTTCCCGGCAACAGCCAACCAGGATTAGGGTTCGCCTGCCACTGCCACTGTAAACCAGGCACGCCTCGCGCAAAATCGTCATCGGTTTGCGGCAAGCGTCGTGCCGATGGCGGCAGGCTTGCCGGGCGCGGCCAGCGCATCACCGGCTGACCTTCCCCTTCATCACCCATCGGCTCACCGATACGTGGCCAACCGTCCTGTTCCCAGCGCATCGGCTGCAGGTGGACAATACGTCCGTAGAGGTGCGCATCCTGGAAATGCACAAACCAGCATTCGCCGTCATCCAGTTCCACCCAACCGCCCTGATGCGGGCCATTCACCGGTGTATCGCCCTGGAACAACACATTTCTGGCCTCCCACGGGCCGGCCATACTGCGGGCGCGCAGCACAGTTTCCCAGCCCGTCTCCACGCTGCCCGCCGGGGCGAAAATGTAATACCACCCGTCGCGCTTGTAGACCTTCGGCCCTTCCAGCGTCGGCTGATCGCAGCTACCGTCATAAATGATACGACCTTCGCCAAGCAGGGAAGTCCCATCCGGGGACATGGCAAACAACTGAAGCTTGTGCTTGATGCCGCTGCGGCTATGAGCAAAGGCATGCACCAGCCAGGCGTCACCGTTGTCGTCCCAGAATGGACAAGGATCAATCCAGCCTTTCGCCGGTTGCACGCAGTACGGTACGCTCCATGTTCCCCAGGGATCGTCGGTCTGACACATGAAGATTCCCTCATCCGGCGTGCTGAAAAACACCCATAGCTTGTTGTCATGCCAGCGAATTGATGGGGCCCATACACCTTTTCCCGGCTGATATTCGTCATAGCCGGGCAGCGGCAGCGCATCAAAGACGTGGTTAATAATCTGCCAGTTGATCAGGTCCGTTGAATGCAGAATCGGCAGCGCGGGCATATGGTTAAAGCTGGAAGAGACCATAAAAAAGTCGTCCCCAACTCGGACGATATCCGGGTCGGAATAGTCCGCGCACAAAATCGGGTTCTGATACTCAGATTGCGTCATCTCACTCTCCTCAGGCTTTACTCAATTCGCCGTCAACCGCTTGCGGCTCTGCGGTTGTCGCTGGTACCCCTGCCTGTTGACGAGCGGAGAGGTCACGTTGAATTGCCGCCATTTTCTGGTCGTCGAGCTTATAGAAGCGTGACAACCACCACAGCACCAGGTAAGAGAGTGATGGCCCGAGGGTCAGGAGCCCAACGATGCCCATTGTCGCCATCGGCGTTTGTTCACTCACGCCCGCCTGATAGCCAAACAGCCCCAGCGAGAATCCTACCACCGCGCCCGCAACCGCCATCCCCATTTTCAGCGCAAACAGGTTGCCAGAATAAGAGAGCCCGGTAATACGGCGACCAAACTTCCACTCGCCGTAGTCGGCGGCGTTGGCCATCATGTTCCACTTAAAAGGTTGGTACATCTGGTGGAAGAAGCCGACGAGGAAATAGAGCGGGAACACGACCGGCAGCCAGGTCGGCGGTACGAAGAACATCACTACGCCTACTGCGACCAGCAGCAGGTTAATGTTTTTAAACAGTGATACTGCGCGATAACGCTTCGCCAGCCATCCCGCGGCGATACTGCCGATAATGGTGCCGACGACGCTTGTCGAGACAAAGGCCGATTTCATCGCCGTGCCCGCCGCCGACTCCACACCCCCCATCATCAGATAGGTGGCGTAATAGAGCGTGGCTGCACTGCGCATCACGCCCGCCATACTGGAGAAGAAGGTAATGATCGCCACGATCCGCCACTGATCGTTTGCTAACAGCGAACGCAGATCTTCACGAATACTGCCCTGCTGCTCAACCGCAGGCGCCACGCGCTCTTTAGTCGAGAAAAAGCAAAATGCGAGCATCACAATAGCAATCAATCCCATGATGCCCATGGTGGCCTGGAAGCCGAACTGCTTATCCTCTTTGCCCAGATAATCGACCAGGAACAGCGTCGCAACGGAGACCATCAGCCCGGCAATAGAGGAAATCGTAAAGCGATAGGACTGTGCCGACAGACGATCTTTTTCATCGCGCGTGATCACCCCACCCAGCGCGCAGTAAGGAATGTTGATAAAGGTGTAACACAGCATCAGCAGGGTATAGGTCAGGTAGGCGTAAACCAGTTTACCTGATGCGCCGAAAGCCGGCGTGGTAAAGGTCATCACCGCCAACACGGCGTAAGGAATAGCAAACCAGATTAGCCACGGGCGGAAGTGGCCCCATCGGGTTTTAACCCGGTCGGCGACAATGCCGGTCAGCGGGTCGGTGATAGCATCAAGAACGCGAGTCACCAGAAACATCACCCCAACCGCCGCCGCGGAGAGGCCATAAATATCTGTATAAAACCAGGTTAAAAACATCGTTACAGAAGAGTAGACGATACCGCAAGCGGCATCGCCCATGCCATATCCCAGCTTTTCTGCGATAGACAATTTGTTGTCATTTGCCACGAGAATGTCCTCCGGAATTGAAGAGGCTTCAATGTAGGAGGATGCCTAAGACAATCCTATTGTCATTTTTCGTACTGGTATTACGTTTTCTGGCAACTGCAGAAGCTGTCACACAACTGGATGATTTGTCATACCGCTTTCATTTTTGTGACCTTAAACCAGCCGGAACACAGAGATCGCCGACTTCAGTTCACCGGTATGGTGCTGCTGTTGCTGGGCCACCTGAATCGTCTGCGCCACATGCTGTACGTTCTCCTGCACGCTGGCATCAATAGTGGCAATGCTGCCTTTCATCTGCAGCACGCTGGTTTTCTGCTGGTCGCTCATTGAGAACAGCACGTCAACGCAGGATTGCAGGCTGTCGATATTGTGGATAATCGACTCCATCGTTTTCCCCGCCCGTTCAACCTGCTCCGCACCCTGATGGGTGCGCTCGACGGAGGTGGCAATCATCTGGCGAATATCGCGCGCGGCTTCTTCACAACGTAGCGCCAGCGTACGTACTTCGGCAGCCACCACCGCGAAACCTTTGCCGTGCGCACCCGCCCGCGCGGCCTCAACGGATGCGTTCAGCGACAGAATGTTGGTCTGGAAGGCAATGCCGTCAATAAGCTCAAGAATACCGTTAATTTTCAGCGACTCATCGTGGATATGTGCCATTGAGGCCATCGCCGAGCGAATATTTTCCCCGCCCTCCTGCGCCACGACGCTCGCCTGTTCCGCCAGCGTCCGCGCCTCGCTGGCCTTCTCGCTGGTGAGCGAGGCCGCCCCGGCGAGCTGTTCCATGGCGCTGGCGGTGACGGCTAACGATCGCGCCTGGTTATCTGTGCGTTCAGAAAGTGCGGTATTGCGCTGGAGGAGCGTTTGCGAGGCTTCAATCAGCTGCGAAACGTTGCCGCTCACTTGCTCAAGCGTATTACGCATCGCATCCAGCGTCAGGCTAAAGGTGCGGGCAAACGGGGAGCTACTGGTTTTGCTGTCGCGCTCAAGGGTCAGATATCCCGTCTCTCGGTTGATAACCGAGGCTAGCTTCGCCACTTCGCTAGCCGAGCGGGCATCCTGCTCCATCCGCACCGCCAGCAGCACGAGGAATATCGTCTGCGCAACAACGTATAGTCCATGCATTATCACCATTTCCAACCCGGTATGCATAAAGACAGTAATATTAAACAGGCCATACTCTTGCAAATAGTTAAACACCAGATGATGCACGGCAATAACGGCAGCCCCCATAATTAATGGCCGCCAGTCTCGCCACGCCAACAATGCGGACAGTAGGACAAATACCGAGAAGTGGTATTCGGTTTCGCCATTTCCAAGCTGAATAAGCAGCGCAGAATAGGCCATCATAATAAACGCGTACACCAGACGCGTAATGAGCTTGCCGGGAAAAAGTAGCGTCATGAACGTGCCGAGAACCGCAAGCAATGTGGCCACCAGCAGCGCCAGACTGAGGTTGCCATTCATCGCTCCCACGCCCAACGATACGCCCCACATCACCCAGGCGAGCGCCATCAGCAGCCGGTCGGCTCTACGGCGAATAGAGGATAAAGAGAACAGATCCCGAGGCACGCCATCGGCTTGCCATAACGTCATTATTGCCATGATATATTCCGCCTGCGCAGGTGTTATTTCACGTCATATTATTGTTAGCGTTCAGAATTAAGCGTAGAGGGGTTATTTATGGCTAGCCAGCAAGTTGTTAAAAATATATCGCTACTATTAAGCTATGCTTAATAACATTTAACAGAGGGTTGGAATATATAAGACTTAAGGGAAATATTATATTACTGAGGGAATAATAACGGATGGCGCAGAACGCGCCATCCGGGATACTTATTTTTTCGCGACGGTCTCTTCACCGACCAGGCCAATTTTCAGATAGCCTGCCTGATGCAGAGTATCCATGACCTTCATCATCGTCTCATAGTCCACGGTTTTGTCCGCACGGAAGAAGATAGTGGTATCTTTTTTGCCTTCCGTCAGCGCGTCAATTGCCGTCACCATGTTGTCGTCGGTAATCGGATCGTTACCGAGGAACATTGATTTGTCCGCCTTCACCGACAGATAGACCGGTTTATCCGGGCGAGGCTGCGGTTGGCTAGACGAGGCTGGCAAATTCACTTTGACATCCACGGTGGCCAGTGGAGCGGCAACCATGAAGATAATCAGCAGTACCAACATGACATCGATAAACGGCGTCACGTTGATATCATGCATTTCGCCATTATCGTCCAGATTTTCATTAAGACGCATTGCCATGGGGCGTTAACCTACTCGTAATTTCTGGGCGGTACGCACCGGGTGTACGCCGCTGGCGCTGAGGTCCAGGTCACGGCTTTGCAGCAGCAGAACCTGCGCCGCAACGTCGCTCAGGTTGGCTTTAAAGCCGCCAATCAGACGCGCGAAGATGTTATAGATAACCACCGCTGGAATCGCAGCGAACAGGCCAATTGCCGTTGCCAGCAGCGCTTCCGCGATACCAGGAGCGACGACCGCCAGGTTAGTGGTCTGGGTCTGGGCGATACCGATGAAGCTGTTCATGATACCCCATACGGTACCAAACAGGCCGACGAACGGGGAGATAGCACCGATGGTCGCCAGGAAGCCGTTACCACGGCCCATATGACGACCCACAGCCGCCACACGACGCTCCAGACGGAAGCCGGTACGTTCTTTAATACCTTCGTTATCTTCCGAACCCGCAGAGAGCTCCAGTTCGTTCTGCGCTTCGTTGATTAACTGAGTGCTCAGGCTACGGGCATCAAAAGCGGCAGCAATTTCATTCGCCTGATTCAGGGAACGTGCATCGCCTAACAGTTTTTGTTCGCGCTTGAGGCGGCGCTTATGGGAGATTAGCTCTGCACCTTTGCTGAAGAAAATAGCCCAGGTGACGACGGATGCCAGTATCAAGCCAATCATGACCACTTTAACCACGATGTCGGCATGATGATACATACCCCAAACGGAGAGATCCGCCTGCATCAAATTATTACCCACTGTGTATCTCCAGGACGTAAATCACAAATTCTGGGAACAATAATATCAAAACATCGTCGAATTGATAGTAGTTCTCATTAGTATTTACATATTGACCCAAATCACACTTATTTTCCTTGCGCTTACGCAGTAAAAAAGTTTTCCGCCCGTTTTTTGGCAAAATTTTCTGCTGTTCGCGCACTAAACGGTAGATCCCGCGTGCAATCGTGTTAATTTAGCCATCCAGACGTATAAAAATAGGCAGACAAAAATGGCAGACAAGCACCTCGATACCGCGCTGGTTAACGCCGGACGCAGCAAAAAATACACCCAGGGATCGGTGAACAGCGTCATTCAGCGCGCCTCTTCGCTGGTGTTCGACACGGTCGCCGCCAAAAAACATGCGACCCATAACCGCGCCAACGGCGAACTGTTCTATGGCCGTCGCGGTACCCTCACCCACTTCTCATTGCAGGAAGCGATGTGTGAGCTGGAAGGTGGCGCTGGCTGCGCCCTCTTCCCCTGCGGTGCGGCAGCGGTAGCCAATACGATTCTGGCGTTTGTTGAACAGGGCGATAACGTGTTGATGACCAACACCGCCTATGAGCCAAGCCAGGACTTCTGCACCAAAATTCTCGGCAAGCTGGGCGTGACCACCAGCTGGTTTGACCCAATGATCGGCGAAGGGATTGCCGCGCTGATTAAGCCCAATACCAAAATCGTATTCCTGGAATCCCCCGGCTCCATCACCATGGAAGTGCACGACATTCCGGCCATTGTTGCCGCCGTGCGCCGGGTCTCGCCTGAAGCCATCATCATGATAGACAATACCTGGGCGGCGGGGATTCTATTTAAAGCGCTCGATTTCGGTATCGATATCTCTATTCAAGCCGGTACCAAATACCTGATTGGCCATTCGGATGCGATGGTGGGTACGGCAGTGTCTAACGAGCGCTGCTGGCCGCAGCTGCGTGAAAACGCCTACCTGATGGGCCAGATGCTCGATGCGGATACCGCTTACATGACCAGTCGCGGCCTGCGTACGCTGGGCGTGCGTTTACGTCAGCACCATGAAAGCAGCTTGAAAGTGGCCGAATGGCTGGCTCAGCAGCCTCAGGTTGAACGCGTGAATCACCCTGCGCTGCCTGGCAGCAAAGGGCATGAATTCTGGAAGCGTGATTTTACCGGCAGTAGCGGTCTGTTCTCCTTCGTACTCAAAAAGCGCCTGAACGATGAAGAACTCGCGAACTACCTGGATAACTTCTCGCTGTTCAGCATGGCCTACTCCTGGGGCGGTTTTGAGTCGTTAATTCTGGCTAACCAACCGTCGGAACTCGCCAGCATTCGCCCGGAAGGAAAAATCGATTTCACCGGCACGCTGGTTCGCGTCCATATCGGTTTAGAAAACGTTGACGATCTGATTGCGGATTTAGCGGCAGGATTTGCCCGCATCGTGTAACATACCTGATGCCCGGCATCTTCTGCTGTCGGGCGGGTTAGCAATGTTTTTGATGCGTCGGTCAGACGCGTCACCGATGTTGAGAACAGTCGGTCCCCGAAGTGATAGATCACCGTCGGCGTAAACCGTTTCCGCGTTGTTGTCAGCAAATCAGGACAGCGCGGCTTCAGTAGTTGCGCACGCGATCAAGGTGTTCTTAATCTTTCGGGCGTACAATAAGCGAAAACGCTGTTCCACAGGAATGTTCATGGTCGTTATTCAAGATATTGTCGCCGCGCTTTGGCAGCACGATTTTGCTGCTCTGGCGAATCCGCACGTCGTGGGGATCGTTTATCTGGTCATGTTTGCCACACTTTTTCTGGAAAATGGCCTGCTTCCCGCTTCATTCTTACCCGGCGATAGCCTCCTGCTATTGGCGGGCGCGCTCATTGCGAAGGGCGTGATGGGCTACGTCCCCACTATTGCTATTCTGACTGCCGCGGCGAGCCTTGGCTGCTGGTTGAGCTATGTTCAGGGCCGTTGGTTGGGCAATACCCGCGTGGTGAAAGGCTGGCTGGCGCAGTTGCCGGATAAATACCATCAGCGGGCTACCTGCATGTTTGACCGTCACGGTCTGCTGGCGCTGCTGGCGGGGCGTTTCCTGGCGTTTGTGCGTACCCTGCTGCCAACCATGGCGGGTATCTCCGGCCTGTCGAATCGCCGCTTCCAGGTGTTCAACTGGCTGAGCGCACTGCTGTGGGTGGGCGTAGTGACGAGCTTAGGCTATGCCATCAGCATGATTCCGTTTGTGAAACGTCATGAAGATCAGGTGATGACCTTCCTGATGGTTCTACCGATTGTCCTGCTGGTCGCCGGGCTTCTGGGCACGGTGATTGTGGTGATTAAGAAGAAGTATTGCGACGCATAATATCTCGTAGCCCAGCCAAGCGCAGCGACGCCGGGCTACGAATTACATTCCCCGCAGTCGCGCGGCATCCTCTCCCGGCGTCATGCCGAAATAACGCTTAAACTCACGGCTGAACTGCGAAGCGCTTTCGTATCCAACCTGCATCGCCGCGGCGCTGGCCTTCAGCCCGTCATGCACCATCATCATCCGCGCTTTGTGCAGACGGTAGCTCTTCAGGTACTGCAACGGCGACGTGCTGGTCACCGACTTAAAGTTATGGTGAAACGCCGACAGGCTCATATTGGCCTCGGCGGCGAGCTGGTCCACGCTTAAGGCTTCTGTGTACTGGCTTTCAATGCGTTTGAGCACCCGGCTAATCTGGCTGAAATGGGTCTGGCGGCTGACCAGCGCCATCAGCGCGCCGCCGCGTGGTCCGGTCAGCACGTGGTAGAGCATTTCACGAATAATCTGTTTTCCCAGAATACGAGCGTCCAGCGGGCGTTCCATCACATCCAGCAGGCGTTCGGAGGCACAGAGAATCTCTTCTGAGAGCGTCGCCGAGTTGATGCCGCTTTCTGCCATCGATGAAGGATGAAACAGCGGGTCTTCACCGATATCCATCAGCAGCTCTTGCAGTTGTAGAATATCGACATCAAGCCGTAATCCTGCCAGCGGCGCGTCCTCAGTCGCAAAAGTTTCACATTCGAAGGGTAAAGGTACCGTCAGCAGCAGATATTCGTTGGCATCGTAGCGGAAGGTACGCTCGTTGATATAACCAATCTTATAGCCGGAAAAGAGAAACACGATGCCCGGTCGGTACATCACCGGAGTGCGCCCGCTTGGCTGAGTGCCATAGATAAGCTGAATATCCGGCAGCAGGGCTCGCAGATTTTGTTCGTTACTTTTCAGCTGCTTAATTTTATCTGTCAGCAGCAAACAGATCTCTTCACGGTTCATCAACGGAGGCTCCTGATACCTTTTCCGACGCTGCCATTGTGGCGTTGTTTAACGTATTTCTCCAGAGCTATGGAGAAATGGGCAAGACAATCGCAGGAATGTGCATTGAGAGGTACGACAACGAAGACCACAATGATGTCATTCGGCGATGACCCCTCACCGCCCTCTTTTTCCACCCACCATATAGGGAACGAGCAATGTTTAATTTTGATCTTCATACCCCGACCCGCATTCTGTTCGGTAAAGGCGCTATCGAAAACCTGCGCGCTCAGATCCCCGCTGACGCTCGCGTGCTGATTACCTACGGCGGCGGCAGCGTGAAAAAAACCGGCGTGCTCGACCAGGTGCTGAGCGCACTGCAAGGTCTGGACGTGCTGGAGTTCGGCGGGATTGAGCCAAACCCATCTTACGAGACGTTGATGAACGCAGTGAAAATTGCCCGCGAAGAGAAAGTCACCTTCCTGCTGGCCGTTGGCGGCGGTTCCGTACTGGACGGCACCAAGTTTATCGCCGCTGCTGCGCATTACGATGCCAACATCGACCCGTGGGAAATTCTGGAAACCTACGGCAGCAACGTCAACAGCGCGATCCCAATGGGTTCCGTACTGACGCTGCCAGCGACCGGTTCCGAGTCCAACAAAGGTGCCGTTATCTCCCGTAAAACGACCGGTGACAAGCGCGCCTTTATGTCTCCACACGTGCAGCCGCTGTTTGCGATTCTGGACCCGGTTTACACCTACACCCTGCCTCCACGTCAGGTCGCTAACGGCGTAGTAGATGCGTTCGTTCATACCGTAGAGCAGTACGTAACTTACCCGGTTGATGGCAAAATTCAGGATCGTTTCGCGGAAGGCATTCTGCTGACCCTGGTTGAAGATGGCCCGAAAGCGCTGCGGGAACCAGAAAACTATGCCGTACGCGCCAACATCATGTGGGCAGCCACTCAGGCACTGAACGGCCTGATTGGCGCTGGCGTACCGCAGGACTGGGCAACCCATATGCTGGGTCACGAACTGACCGCGATGCACGGTCTGGATCACGCGCAGACGCTGGCTATCGTACTGCCTGCCCTGTGGAATGAAAAACGCGATACCAAACGCGCCAAACTGCTGCAGTACGCAGAGCGCGTATGGAACATCACCGAAGGTTCTGACGATGCGCGTATCGACGCCGCTATCGCCGCGACCCGCAGCTTCTTCGAACAAATGGGCGTGCCAACTCGCCTGTCCGACTACGGTCTGGACGGCAGCTCTATCCCTGCGCTGCTGAAAAAACTCGAAGAGCACGGCATGACTAAACTCGGTGAAAATCAGGATATTACCCTGGACGTGAGCCGCCGTATTTACGAAGCTGCACGCTAAGAGCTTCTCGCTTTACCTTTCGTTTTTGCATATTTCGACCAGACTTAATCTTACAAACCTTATCGGGGCATTGCCCCGATAAGCTCGTAAAAAGGAGAAATGCATGACACATCCAACCGTGATTAAACTGCACGATGGCAATGTAATGCCGCAGCTCGGCCTCGGAGTATGGCAGGCCACGAATGAGGAAGTCGTCACCGCGATCCATAAAGCGCTCGAGGTGGGCTACCGTTCCATTGATACCGCCGCCGCTTACAAAAATGAGTCGGGAGTCGGTAAAGCAATTAAGAGCGCGGGCGTTGCTCGTGAGGATCTGTTCATCACCACCAAGCTGTGGAATGACTCCCATCTCCGCGCGGCGGATGCCCTGCAGGAGAGCCTGGAGCACCTGCAGTTGGACTATCTCGACCTGTACCTGATCCACTGGCCGGTTCCTGCAACCGACCACTATATCGATGCGTGGAAGAACCTGATTGAACTGCAAAAACAGGGGCTGATTAAGAGCATCGGCGTGTGTAACTTCCAGGTGCCTCACCTGCAGCGGCTGATTGATGAAACCGGCGTTGCGCCGGTTATCAACCAGATTGAGCTGCATCCGCTGATGCAGCAGCGTCAGCTGAATGCCTGGAACGCCACGCACAAAATCCAGACCGAGTCCTGGAGTCCGCTGGCACAGGGCGGTGAAGGGGTGTTTGACCAGAAGGTTATCCGTACTCTGGCGGATAAATATGGCAAGACCCCCGCGCAAATCGTGATTCGCTGGCACCTCGACAGCGGCCTGGTGGTTATTCCGAAATCGGTCACGCCGTCACGCAT
>NZ_JMPL01000008.1 GCF_000735365.1 Kluyvera ascorbata ATCC 33433
ATATCACGCTTATAGCCCGAATAAAGCTGTGCCGATATTTACGGCTTAGCCACGAAGCCAATCGCCTCGTACACCGCTTTCAGCGTCTCAGAAGCACGCGCGCTGGCTTTATCAGCACCGTCTTTCATGATTTTCTGCAGGAATGCTT
Organism: Kluyvera ascorbata ATCC 33433; assembly: GCF_000735365.1. Classification (GTDB taxonomy): domain Bacteria; phylum Pseudomonadota; class Gammaproteobacteria; order Enterobacterales; family Enterobacteriaceae; genus Kluyvera; species Kluyvera ascorbata. The sequence goes on from NZ_JMPL01000008.1 coordinate 149, forward strand.
CGTCGTTGCGGAAGCGGTTATAACGCTCCTGCAGTTCAGTCAGCATGCCGGAAACGGCTTCTGCCACTTCGCCCTTCAGGTGGCCATACATCTTGCCTTCGAAGTGTTTTTCCAGCTCAGGAATGCTCTGGCCGGTCACGCCGGAGAGAATATCCAGCAGGTTAGAAACGCCCGCTTTCTCTTTCAGATCGTAACGAATCACAGGTGGCTCTTCAGAGTCGGTCATCGCACGTTTGATCTTCTTCACGACCGATTTCGGGTCTTCAAGCAGGCCAATTACGTTATTGCGGTTATCGTCCGACTTAGACATCTTTTTCGTCGGCTCCAGCAGAGACATCACGCGCGCGCCGGACTTCGGAATAAACGGCTCAGGCACTTTGAACACGTCACCGTAGATGGTGTTGAAACGCTGGGCAATATCGCGGCTCAGCTCTAAATGCTGCTTCTGGTCTTCACCCACCGGCACCTGATTAGTCTGATACAACAGGATATCCGCCGCCATCAGTACCGGATAGTCAAACAGACCGGCGTTGATGTTTTCCGCGTAGCGGGCAGATTTATCCTTGAACTGCGTCATACGGCTCAGTTCGCCGAAATAGGTGTAGCAGTTCAGCGCCCAACCCAGCTGTGCATGTTCCGGCACGTGAGACTGTACGAAGATGGTGCTTTTTTCCGGGTCGATGCCACAGGCCAGATACAGCGCTAACGTGTCCAGCGTCGCTTTACGCAGCGCCTGCGGGTCCTGGCGGACGGTAATCGCGTGCTGGTCCACGATGCAGTAGATGCAGTGATAGTCGTCCTGCATGTTGACCCACTGACGCAACGCACCCATGTAGTTGCCAATAGTCAGTTCGCCTGACGGCTGTGCGCCGCTAAATACGATGGGCTTGTTCATATCATTATTCCTGATTTTCACTATTCGGAAGCCCAAGAGCGGGCAAAAGTTCATTAAAGTGGTCGAAGATAACATCCGGCTCGCTGAGCGCGATGGCTTCGCCATAGTTATAGCCGTAGGTCAGGCCGATGGAGACAAAGCCCGCCGCCTTAGCAGCCTGAATATCGTTACGGGAGTCGCCAACAAACAGCAGCGTTTCCGGTGCCTGGGCCAGCTTCTCCGCGACTTTCAGCAGCGGTTCCGGATGCGGCTTCTTGTTCATCACATCATCGCCGCCAATCACCACGGTGAAGTAGCTTGCGATACCTAAAGATTCGAGAATCGGGGCCACAAACGGCGTAGGCTTGTTGGTCACCAGCGCCAGCGGCAGACCGTTAGCATGCAACGCAGCCAGGGTATCGGCCACGTGAGGGAACAGGAAACTGCCCTCTTCGGCGAATTCGGCGTAGTAGCGATCGAACAGGCGGCGCAGCACGCGAAGCTGCTCGTCCTGAGGGATATCGTGGCTATCCACCGACGGTTTACCCTGAGCGGCACGCTGGCTCGCACGTTCCTGACGAGCCCAGTTGAGCGCGCGTTCCATCAGAACATCAGCGCCATTACCAATCCAGGTGACGACACGGTCTTCACCTGCAACGGGAAGCTCTAGCGCGTAAAGCGCGCTATCAACGGCGGCGGTCAGCCCCGGCGCGCTGTCTACCAGCGTGCCATCGAGGTCAAACGCGACGCCACGAATGGTCTGCAATTTATCCATGACTTACCTTTGCCAGTTCACTGCGCATTTCATCAATGACTTTTTTGTAGTCTGGTTGGTCAAAAATCGCCGAGCCGGCAACAAACATGTCTGCCCCAGCCGCTGCGATTTCACTAATGTTGTTTACCTTCACACCACCGTCCACTTCCAGGCGGATGTCATAGCCGGACTCATCGATGCGACGACGCACTTCGCGCAGTTTATCGAGAGTATGAGGAATAAAGGACTGGCCGCCGAAGCCTGGGTTAACCGACATCAGCAGAATGACGTCAAGCTTATCCATCACGTAATCAAGATAGGTCAGCGGCGTTGCTGGGTTGAACACCAGGCCCGCTTTACAGCCGTGCTCTTTAATCAGCTGTAACGTGCGGTCTACGTGTTCGGAAGCTTCAGGGTGGAAAGTGATAATGCTGGCGCCTGCGGCGGCAAAATCAGGGACCAGACGGTCTACCGGTTTCACCATCAGGTGAACGTCGATGGGTGCGGTGATACCGTAATTACGTAGCGATTTCAGCACCATCGGGCCGATAGTCAGGTTCGGTACGTAATGGTTATCCATAACATCGAAATGAACCACATCCGCCCCGGCAGCCAGTGCGCGGGCAGTATCTTCGCCTAAACGGGCAAAATCGGCCGACAAAATTGAAGGGGCAATCAGGTACTGTTTCATCCGCATCTCCTCAGAGCCTATCCATTAGGGTCTTTTAACGTTGTTTTTTTCCAGGCGGGCGATATAGGGCCAGCAGTTCGTCCACCTTTTTACGTGTGCCGCCGTTGCGGCTAATGCTGCGTCGAACCTTTACGGTATACGTTTCCGCCGCATTTTTGTACCACTCGAGCGTCAACGGCGTACGGTGGTTTGAAATCAGCACGGGAATTCGCTTCGCGACCAGCTCTTCGGCTTTGTTCGCCAGAAACGCCTGCTGTTCGAGACTGAAGCTGTTGGTATGATACGCCGTGAAGTTTGCCGTTGCCGATAGCGGTGCATACGGCGGGTCGCAATACACAACAGAGCGTGCATCCGCGCGCGTCATGCAGGTTTCATACGACTCGCAGTAGAACTCGGCATTCTGCGCTTTCTCGGCAAAGTGACGCAGTTCCGCTTCCGGGAAATAAGGCTTCTTATAGCGTCCAAACGGGACGTTAAACTCGCCGCGCAAATTGTAGCGACACAGGCCGTTATAGCCGTGGCGGTTGAGGTATAAAAACAACACTGCGCGCTGGAACAGATCGGTACTGCGGTTGAACTCTTCACGCAGGTGGTAATAGCGGTCAGCGTCATTGTTCTCAGGCACAAACATAGCGCGCGCCCGGTCGATGTACTCATCGGAACGGGTTTTGACTATTTTGTAGAGTTCGATGAGATCGCTGTTAATGTCAGCAAGAATATAACGCGAAAAATCGGTATTCAGGAATACCGATCCAGCACCAACAAAGGGTTCAACCAGACAATCGCCAGCAGGCAGATGATCTCGAATATCGTCGAGCAGAGGGTACTTGCCTCCCGCCCATTTCAGAAAAGCGCGATTTTTTTTCATGCGGCCTGACTAATTACACTTTCTCCGGCTGTGGAGAAAGCTCCGACAGCATCCTGCGCTTCTATCCCCGAACCACACACGACGGTGCGGTTCGGGTTATCTTAATAACGATTATTTCAGGTCAGTCTGTACCTGATGCAGCGGTTTCGCCCATGGGTTTTTCGCCTGGACATCAGCTGGCAGAGCGCTGACAGCACGCTTCGCATCATCTTTCGATGCGTAGATGCCGCTAACCAGCACGTACCACGGCTGACCGTTGCGTGAGGTTTGATACACCACATAGTTTTTCAGATTCTCTTTCTTCGCCCAACCGTTCAGGTTGTCGTAGTTAGATGAAGAGCTGAGCTGCAGCGTGTAGTGTGAGCCTGAAGCCGTTTTCAGCGAGTTTACGTCGCCCGCAGATTTGCCCGTAGCTGCCGCTGCTGCCGTGGCAGCCGTAGCCGCTGGTGCAGTCGTAGTCGCCGCCGGTTTCGCGGTTTCGGTTGCGGCTACTGGCGCTTTCACCGGTGCTGCAGTCGCTGCAGTTTCGGTGTGCTTCGGCGCGGTAACGACAGGTTTCGCTTCAGCAGCAGTTTTGGTCTGCGTCGCTGGCGCGGTCGTTTTCGCCGTTGCCATTGGCTGTGGCTTCGTTTCGATAACCGTGTGTTTGCGTTCTGGACGCGGCGTGGTCGCCGTCTGACGAGGCGCTTCCGGTGCAGTAACAGCCGGACGAGCACCGTTGCGGATTGGCGCGACGGTTGCCGGTTCGGTTGGCAGCGTGGAGTTAACAACGGCGTTGTCGATCTGGCCCTGCTGCTGCGTCAGCGCATTATTCAGGTCGCCCTGAACTTCAACACGCTGCTGTCCATCCGGTGCAGCCGTTTCCTGACCCTGAGTTGGGGTAGAGGAAATCGGTGGCAGAGAGACATCCTGTTGCTGCTGCGGGTTGTTTTCCTGCGCTGGCTGAGTCGTGTTAGCCTGATCGGTATTGGTATCACCAGAAAGCGAGATGCTCTTCTCAGAAGAGGCGCTCTGGTCAGCAGGGGACGGCGCTTTCAGTGCCGAACCGATACCCACAATCAGAACCAGCAACACCACAACCCCCAGACCCATCATGATGTACTGACGGGAAGCAGGCTTACGCGGTGCAGCGGCTTTACGTTTACGCGGGCGGCGCTCTACAACTTCCTCTGCATCGCCTTCTTCGGCTTCATCAGATTCGTAGTATTCGTCTTCCGGCTCAGCTTCTTCACGCGCTTTGCGACTACGGGAAGGACGACGCTCATCAGCATCGAGATCCACATCATCAAAATTGATCTGCGGCTCGCTGTCACGATCGGAAGACTGACGAGAGCGACCAGTACGACGATCGCTGGGATCGGGTTTCAGCTCGTCTTCTGGTTTAAATTCATCCATTTAACACCCCACTAAAAGGCTTATGCCACGACAATTGCATATCACCTGAAGTTAAAACACCGCGCGAACGCGGCTTGACCTTTCTTATAGTTGCGCTCGCTGAGTATCAGCAATAGCGCCAAGAACCACATCGTGAGATACGCCACCGCGTACTTCACTCTTCCCGATGGCCAGCGGCAACACTAACCGCATTTCGCCAGCGAGAACCTTTTTATCTCGCATCATGTGCGGCAGATACGCCTCTGCCGACATTTCCTGCGGGCCAGTAACCGGCAGGCCTGCGCGCTTGAGCAGCGCGATAATACGCTGCGTGTCTTCGACAGCAAACTGCCCCAGACGTTCTGATGTGTGCGCAGCCATCACCATACCGGCCGCAACGGCTTCACCGTGCAGCCAGTTGCCGTAACCCATCTCGGCTTCGATCGCATGGCCGAACGTATGCCCAAGATTGAGTAAAGCACGTAACCCGGTTTCGCGCTCGTCGGCTGCCACAACATCCGCTTTCAGCTCACAACAACGGCGAATACAGTACGCCATCGCTTTTTCATCGAGCGCCATCAGCGCATCGATGTTTTCTTCCAGCCAGTCAAAGAACGGCGCATCAAGAATGATGCCGTATTTGATCACTTCAGCAAGACCGGAGGAGAGTTCGCGTTTCGGCAACGTTTTCAGGCAATTCAGGTCAACCACCACGGAGGCTGGCTGCCAGAATGCGCCGATCATGTTTTTACCGAGAGGATGGTTGACCGCGGTTTTGCCGCCAACCGAAGAATCCACCTGAGACAACAAGGTGGTTGGAACCTGAATAAAACGCACGCCACGCTGATAGCTCGCCGCTGCAAAACCGGTCAAGTCGCCAATAACGCCGCCGCCTAAAGCAACGAGAGTCGTATCGCGACCGTGCGGTTTTTGCAAAAGCGCAGTAAAGACGGTGTCCATGACGACCAGGCTTTTATACTGTTCGCCGTCTGGCAGAATGACGCTATCAACCTTCACGCCCGCCTGCTCCAGCACAGAACGGACCTGGTCCAGATAGAGCGGTGCCAGCGTTTCGTTGGTGACCAGCATGACCTGATCGCCAGACTTGAGCGGTAAGAAGGAAGCTGGATCGTTAAACAAACCAGCCGCGATGGTTATCGGGTAACTACGTTCCCCGAGAGTTACAGTAAGCCTCTCCATAACGCGACGTCCACCTTAGTTACTTTTATTCGCTGGCGTTCTATTCTGGGCCAGTATTAGTTGCTTTCCAGCATATGGATAATCTGGTTAGCGACAACTTTTGCGCTCTGATCGTCAGTACGGATGGTGACATCCGCAATCTCTTCGTACAGCGGGTTACGTTCGTCAGCCAGCGCTTCAAGCACTTCACGCGGAGGCGTTTCGACCTGCAGCAGCGGGCGCTTTTTATCACGCTGAGTACGTGCTAGCTGCTTTTCAATGGTCGTTTCCAGATAGACGACGACGCCACGAGCGGAGAGACGATTGCGCGTTTCACGTGATTTTACAGAGCCACCGCCTGTTGCCAGAACAATACCCTGCTTTTCCGTTAACTCATTGATGATTTTTTCTTCGCGGTCACGGAAACCTTCTTCGCCTTCGACATCAAAGACCCAGCCCACGTCAGCGCCTGTTCGTTTCTCAATCTCTTGATCAGAATCGTAAAATTCCATATTGAGCTGTTGAGCCAGCTGGCGCCCAATGGTGCTTTTGCCGGCACCCATAGGCCCAACCAGAAAGATATTGCGTTTCTCTGCCATTTTTTTGGTACTACTAAGACTATTCGTTAATGATAAATCCGCGCCGCAGTCGTTCGCGCGTCGCTGGACATGAACTGAAACCTCTTATGCAATAGAGCGAGAGTCAGACTGAAAATTATCTCAATACTCCGGCTGGTTTGGCAACAGATTAAATCAGCAGACTTCAGGAGGAAGGAACGTAATTCACTGACGCTCAAATCGGTACTCCTTGTATGCTAAATCCGGCCCCACGTCAAACTTGGGAAACACCTTATTCACCAAATCAGCACGTTTACCCGTCGCTACTGTGCAGAAATAATACGCGGGGTGATAAACACCACCAGCTCGCGTCGCTCATTGTCCTTCCCATCATGACGAAAAAGATGGCCTAACAAGGGGATATCGCCAAGAAATGGGACGCTATCGCGGGCGTTCTTATTCTTCTGCGAAAAAATGCCGCCCAGCGCCAGCGTTTCACCGCTTTTGACCTCAACCTGGGTTTCAATCTCCTGCTTGTCGATCGCCAGCACTTCGCCATCCGCCTGCTGTAGCACCTGCCCTGGCATATTTTCACTGATGCGCAGCTTCAGGCGAACGCGATTATTTTTCAGGACGGTAGGGGTAACTTCCATGCCAAGCACGGCCTCTTTAAACTCCACCGAAGTCGCCCCGCTGTCACCGCTGGAGACCTGGTAGGGGATCTCGCTACCTTGTTTGATACTGGCAGGCTGCAAGTGCGAGGCCAGCAATCTTGGGCTCGCGATAATATCCACCTTCTGTTTTTGCTCCAGCGCCGAGAGTTCAAGCTCAAGCAGGCGACCATTGATTTTTCCGATATTGAAACCTGCGCGCGTCGTCGCATCGGAGACGTCGAGCGCGCTGCTTAAGGTGGTGATTTTTCCTGCCCCCGTCTCTCCTGCGGCATCAGCAAGATTCCACTTCACCCCTAATTCTCGTAGGCTGGTTTCGTTGATGGTCACAATATGCGCCGCCAGTTCGACCTGCCCCACAGGGATGTCCATCTCCTTCACCCAGGCTTCCAGCGCCGGAAGGTGCTCACGGTCATCGCGGACAATCAAGCGGTTGGTACGCTTATCAACGGTGAGTGCGCCTCGCGAGCTCAGCAATTTATCACCCGCTTTTGCTAGTTCACCGGCATCGGCATAGTGCAGCACCAGGCTGCGATTCATCAGCGGTAGCGCCAACTGACGTTTCTCTTTTTCCTGCCGTACCAGCGCCTGTTTTTCTTCACGCCAGCGCTGCGTGTGGACGTAATAAACGCCGTTCTCCTGCCTTAGCACCAGTTCCATACTGTTGATGACCGTTTGCAGCGCCTGCTGCCACGGCAGGTTACGTAGCTGTAGAGAGAGCGTTCCCTGCACGTCGGGGGAAATCACCATATTTTTCTGCTCCAGGTCAGCGAGGCTCTGAAGCAGCTGCACGACCGGTACGTCGTCCACCACCAGCGTGATGTTTTTCGCTGGGCTCAACGCTGGCAGCAACAGCGTCAGTACGAACAGGCTTATCCTTTTGATCATTCGTCGTTCCTTCTCTTTTCCATTGCCAACGCTGGGGCTCACACCCCTCTCCCGTCTCCACGGTCAGGCTATCTAACGTTATTGCTTTAATTCGCCAGCCCGCGCTGAGCCTCTGCTCTGCTTCAACCCTCTGCCAGCGGCCATCATTATTCTGCATCACAGCAATCAAACGCTGTGCCGATTGCGTTCCGCCCCGGTAGTGCCAGTTGGCAAGCTGCGCGGTCTGGCAGGTGTCTATTGCTGGAGCAAACGGATCTCGCATGCCGCAAAGTAGCGGGACGATGAGTAATAAAAGAAGCGCGCGTTCAGGATTCATCGTCGCGCACCAGCTGTAACGTAAAACGCAGCGCATCGTTATGCGCCATCAGCACAAAGGCCGTGACCTGCATACCGCGTTCGGCGAGCAGAGGAAAGGTAGAGGGAACGGATTGCCAGGGGGTTTCCAGCGACATTTCACCGCCCGCATCCGTAGGTTGCCACCCCATGAGGCGCGCGCCCGCGCGTTGAAAATCAACCGGGGTGAACGGCAACGTGTTTTTCTCATCCAGCCTCGGCGTTGATAACATCTCCGCTTTGGTACGCATAACACGCTGTAAAATAGCCAGATATTGTCGGTGCTGAGTCAACTGGGCGCCACGACGTTGCTCAGCATCAAGATAAGCCTGATGTCCTGCCAGGTATCCCCCATATACGGCGAGCAGAATAGCCAAAAGAGCCCCCGCCCTCACTTGTATTACTGGGGATAACCGCCCGATGCGCTCAAGGAACGGCATGGTCAGCCTCCTCACGCAAGGAATACTGGAATAGCCAGCGCCCGGTGCTATCCCGCTCAATTTTTTCTACCGGCTTCAGGCGGAACCCGGGAAAGGTGCGGAGGGTCTTTTCCACCTCGCCCAGCGCAGAAAACTGCGTTAAAACCCCCGAGAGCGACAGCGTACCGTCACGATAGCTGAACTCCTTTAGCCAGGCCGAGGTGGGAAGATGCTCTGCCAGCGTCTGTAGCCGCAATGCCCAGGCCTCCGTCGCTAGCCGGGAAAGCTGACGCTTTCTGAGCACCGATTGCCGTTGCATTTCCATCTGCAAAAGCGGCTCTTTTCGCGCCAACTGATGTGCTATCTGCTGCTCAGCAGACGCATGAGCGTCGCTTATCGCCCCAGCAGAAGACCAGCCTTCGCGCATGATTAATGTTACCGCACAGGATACCAGCCAGACCCCGCCGACCAGCAGGCCCCAGCAGCGTATCTGCCTCTGAAAGCGCATCCGACGCCAGGGGAGGAAGTTCACCGGAGATGCCTTCATCTCGAGGCCCCCATGGCTAGCGCAAGCGCCACGGCAAAATCGTCGCCGTTAGCAGGTAGCGGAGGATGTTTCTGCACGACCGCGCTCCAGGGGTCAAAACACCGTTCTTCGGCAGCGAGAGATGAGCAGCGCACCAGGCGCTGCGGGTTGATGCCTAGCCAATCAGCCAGTTGCGTAAGCGACGGAGCATCGTGAAATGTACAGTGCCCCCAGCCTTCCCGGCTTGCCCATAGCCACTGTTGATGATCAGGCCAAACCAAAACCGCATCCTGCACCTCTGACTGTGCTACCAACACCTGTAGCGCACAGGCATCCGGCGTAATGCTCGTCACCTGTAGACGTAACGCCGTTGCCAGGTGGTGCAAACGCGCGACATCGCCTTGCTGCGCAGCGGTCACATTCCAGCGCGCAGCGGATTCCGCCAGATGATAGTCAAAGCAGAGCGACTCGGCGTTCATTTCAAGCTGCTGCGACATCGCGCTAGCAATCCACTGCGTTTGTTCAGCGTCACGTAGCGTCATTGACGCCAGAGGAAGGTTTTTTTGTAACGTTCTATGGGCGGGAAAGGCAACGCGGACCTCATGTTGCCAGGGGAGTTCCCGCCGCCACGGCTTGAGCACCGCCAGCAACGCCGCATCATCATGCTGCGCTGACGACGGTAGCGGTAGCTGCCACCAGCGGCGAAGACCCCAGCCGCTACGCGTTCGCTGAAGGGCGACGATAAAGACGTTATCCTGCTGAATATGAAGACCCATTTGCCAGCATCTGAAAGCCATTTCACGATTATCCTTACGTCACCATCACAGTGACGACTATATCAATGCATCAGGCTTGCCTTTATACTACCGCGCGTTTGTTTATAAACTGCCCAAATGACACTTAATGGGAAATCTCCGGTGAAGTTCGTAAAGTATTTATTCATCCTTGCAGTCTGTTGCATTCTGCTGGGAGCAGGCTCGATCTACGGCCTCTACAAATATATTGAGCCCCAGCTGCCCGACGTGGCGACGCTCAAAGACGTGCGCCTGCAGGTGCCAATGCAGGTTTATAGCGCGGACGGTGAGCTTATTGCGCAGTACGGTGAAAAACGCCGTATTCCAATGACCCTCAACCAGATCCCACCAGAAATGGTGAAAGCGTTTATTGCGACCGAGGACAGCCGTTTCTACGAGCACCACGGGATTGACCCGATTGGTATTTTCCGTGCGGCAAGCGTGGCCATGTTCTCCGGTCACGCCTCGCAGGGGGCAAGTACCATTACCCAACAGCTCGCACGTAACTTCTTCCTCAGCCCTGAAAAGACGCTGATGCGTAAAGTAAAGGAAGCGTTCCTTGCCATTCGCATTGAGCAACTGCTGAGTAAGGACGAGATCCTTGAGCTGTATCTGAACAAGATTTACCTCGGCTACCGCGCCTATGGCGTCGGCGCGGCCGCGCAGGTCTATTTCGGTAAGCCCGTTGACCAGCTAAGCCTAAGCGAAATGGCGGTGATTGCCGGTCTGCCAAAAGCACCGTCAACCTTCAACCCGCTCTACTCGTTAGATCGCGCCACCGCCCGTCGCAACGTGGTGTTGTCGCGTATGCTGAGTGAAGGCTATATCACCCAGGCACAGTACGATCAGGCGCGTAACGAAGCGATTGATGCCAACTACCATGCCCCGGAGATTGCCTTCTCTGCACCTTACTTAACGGAAATGGTGCGTCAGGATATGGTGAAACAGTACGGCGAACAGGCCTATGAAGACGGCTATCGCGTGTACACCACCATTACCCGCAAGAATCAGCAGGCGGCTCAACAGGCACTGCGCAATAACGTGATGGATTACGACATGCGCCACGGCTACCGTGGCCCGTCCAACGTGCTGTGGAAAGCCGGTGAAGCCGCATGGGACAGCAAGAAGATTCGTGCTTCATTGCGTCCGCTGCCATCCTATGGCCCGTTAGTGCCAGCCGTTGTCACCGCAGCGAATCCGCAGGAAGCAACCGTCGAGCTGGCCGATGGCACTTCGGTGTCGTTAGGCATGGAAGGTATGCGCTGGGCGCGACCGTACCGTTCGGACACGGCACAAGGGCCAACGCCACGTAAGGTGACCGATGTCGTCGCGACGGGGCAGCAGATCTGGATTCGTCAGAACGGCGATAGCTGGTGGCTGGCACAGGTGCCGGACGTCAACTCCGCGCTGGTCTCCATCAACCCACAAAACGGTGCCATTATTGCGCTGGTGGGCGGGTTTGATTTCAACCAGAGCAAGTTTAACCGCGCCACTCAGGCGCTGCGTCAGGTTGGTTCTAACATCAAACCATTCCTCTACACCGCCGCAATGGATAAGGGCTTAACGCTCGCCAGTATACTCAACGACGTGCCTATCTCCCGTTGGGATGCCGGTGCGGGTTCTGACTGGCAGCCGAAAAACTCCCCGGCGGAGTATGCCGGTCCAATCCGCCTGCGTCAGGGTCTTGGGCAGTCGAAGAACGTGGTGATGGTGCGCGCGATGCGTGCGATGGGCGTGGATTACGCCGCGGAATACCTGCAGCGCTTCGGCTTCCCGGCAGAAAACATCGTGCATACCGAATCGTTGGCGCTGGGTTCAGCATCGTTCACCCCGCTGCAGGTCGCTCGCGGCTATGCGGTGATGGCCAACGGCGGCTTCCTGGTTGACCCGTACTACATCAGCAAGATTGAAAACGATCAGGGCGGCGTACTGTTTGAAGCGAAGCCGAAAATCGCCTGTCCTGATTGCAATATCCCGGTTATCTATGGCGATACGCAGAAATCTAACGTGCTGGAAAACAACGACGTGGAAGACGTTGCCGTTTCTCAGATGCCGCAGAACTCTACCGTACCGATGCCAGCGCTTGAACAGGCTAATCAGCAGTTGGTCGCTCAGGCCGGTGCTCAGGAGTACGCGCCGCATGTGATTAACACGCCGCTGACGTTCCTGATTAAAAGCGCGCTGAACACCAACATCTATGGCGAACCGGGCTGGCAGGGTACCGGCTGGCGCGCTGGTCGCGATCTGGGTCGTCATGATATCGGCGGTAAAACCGGGACCACCAACAGTTCGAAAGATGCCTGGTTCTCTGGCTACGGCCCTGGCGTGGTGACCTCAGTGTGGATTGGCTTTGACGATCACCGTCGCGATCTGGGACGCACTACGGCGTCCGGCGCCATTAAGGATCAAATCTCCGGCTACGAAGGCGGCGCGAAGAGCGCGCAACCGGCGTGGGATGCCTTTATGAAACAGGTTCTGGCAGGCGTGCCTGAGCAGCCGCTAACGCCGCCGCCAGGCGTGGTGACGGTCAATATCGACCGCAGCACCGGGCAGTTAGCGAACGGTGGCAGCAGCCGTCAGGAGTACTTCATCGACGGGACACAGCCTACGCAGCAGGCGGTTCACGAGGTGGGGACTGAGATAATTGATAACGGGGAAACCCACGAGTTGTTCTAAGAAAAAAGGCGCCGATGGCGCCTTTTTTCTGGCTCGTTGCTTTGATTCCGGGGCATCCCCGGCGGCGCTTCGCTTGGCCGAGCTACAACACATTTTCCCCATCACTCGCCGCACCGACTCCGGGATCCAGCGACCAAACTTATTTATGGCAATCTGCCCTGCTCTTTTAGCCACTCGCGCACCAGGAACAACGCGCTCACGTTACGCGCTTCATTAAAATCCGGCTCATCGAGCAGCGCCATCATGTTTGCCAGCGGCCAGCGAACCTGCGGCAATGGCTCTGGTTCATCCCCTGGCAGCGATTCCGGATAGAGATCTTCCGCCACAACGATGTTCATTTTGCTGGAGAAATAGGACGGTGCCATCCCCAGTTTCTTAAGGAACTTCATTTGACGTGCGCCAAAGCCCACCTCTTCTTTCAGCTCGCGATTCGCGGCTTCCATCACCGTTTCACCGGGGTCAATAAGCCCCTTCGAGAAACCGAGTTCATAAGATTCGGTGCCCACCGCATACTCGCGGATTAAAATCAGGTGGTCGTCGACAATAGCCACAATCATCACCGCTTCGCGTGAGGACGGTTTCATACGCTCATAAACGCGACGAACGCCATTGCTGAACTCTAGATCGACGCTTTCCACGTTAAAAAGGCGTGATTGCGCGACGGTTTCAACATGGAGAATAGTAGGTTTCTGTAATGATTTGCTCATTGGGCCGGGGTCTTTGCTGTAATGACTTTTATTATTGTGCGATAGCGATGAGGTTCCAGCAATGCATAAAGCTCTTTATTTACATTGTTGCAACCTTTTGCTTTTCATCTCTCATTTATGGATAAATGTCAAGAGGTTGAATTACAATTGGGAATTTACTGATACTCGCCAGCCGATGGGTTTGTTATGCTTACGTTTTGCGAGAGTCTATAGACTCATTTTATGAATGCGTAATACGTGCCAATGGTTTATACGAAAAGCAGGCAACGAAGAGACCTCTAAGATAAGTATGATGGGAAAAGCATGGGCACACTGATGATCTTTACCGTAGCGATACTGATCTGCGCCGTGCTGGCCGGTTGGCTTTTGCGTAAACGGACAAAACGTCTTCACCTGCCGTGGCTCCATCAGTTTCCGGGGGCAACCACCCGAAAACTGACCAATGAAGAGCGTCAGGGCATTGAAAACTACCTCGATTATCTTAATCAGGATCAGCGCGTGCCTGCGTCCGGCGCGACCATTGCCCCTGCGGTGCTGACGCTCACAGCGCAGAGCAATACCGTTTTTATGCTGACGCGCGCCATTACCCGCTACGGCATCACCACCGATGAACCCAACAAATGGCGCTACTTCCTCGACTCCGTGGAAGTGCATCTACCGCCGTTCTGGGAACAGCATATTACCGATGAGAACAGTATTGAGCTTATCGAGACTGATGATGTGCCGCTGGTTATTGGTCTGAACGGCCATTCGCTGAAGACCTATTCGCCTGAAAATAAAAGCTTTGCGCTGGAGTCACCTTCATCGACGCAGGCTTCTATCCGCGGCGAAGAGAGCGAGCAAATCGAGCTGCTCAACATCCGCCAGGAAACCCATGAAGAACACGCGCTTAGTCGCCCTGACGGACTGCGTGAGGCACTGTTGATTGTCGCCGCTTTTGTCTTGTTTTACTGCGGGCTTATCGCCCCAGCGGTCTTTACGCCATGGATTTTCGCCAGCGCATTTCTGCTACTGTGCGGCGGGCTCTGGGGGCTGTTTGCACCGCCGACGAAGTCGTCGCTGAGAGAGATCCACTGCCTGCGCGGTACGCCAAAACGCTGGGGATTGTTCGGTGAAAACGATCAGGAGCAGATCAACAACATCTCTCTTGGGATCATCGATTTAATCTACCCTCGCCACTGGCAGCCGTATGTCGCCCAGGACCTGGGGCAAAAAACAGATATCGATATCTACCTTGATAGACACGTAGTGCGCCAGGGACACTTCCTCTCTTTGCATGACGAGGTGAAAAACTTCCCGCTTCAGCACTGGTTACGCAGCGCCGTCATCGGCGGCGGCGCGCTGCTGATCGCTATCATGATGTGGGTCAGCGTACCGCTGAATATGCCACTCAAATTTACGCTCTCCTGGTTAAAAGGGGCGCAAACCATTGAGGCCAAAGACGTTCGCCAGCTAGAACAGGCCGGCGTTCGCGTGGGTGATACCCTCCACATCAGCGGAACCGGGATGTGTAATATCCACTCTCCTGGCACCTGGACCGCGCAGGAAAGCTCGCCATTCCTGCCATTCGACTGCTCGCAAATCCTCTGGAACGACGCCCCTCGCCTGCCGCTGCCGGAGTCTGAAACCGTCAATAAGGCGACCGCGCTGGTTCAGGCCGTCAACCGCCAGCTGCATCCAACGGCGGACGATGATTCCCGCGTCAGCCCGGCTCTGCGCTCGGCGATTCAGAAATCGGGCATGGTGCTGCTGGATGACTTTGCCGATATCGTGCTGAAAACGAAAGATCTTTGCTCGGCGACCGACGACTGTGTACGTCTGAAAAATGCCCTGGTGAACCTGGGTAATACTCGTGACTGGGATGCGCTGGTTAAGCGCGCGAATTCCGGCAAACTGGACGGGGTAAACGTTCTGCTGCGTCCGGTCAGCGCCGAGTCACTGGATAACCTTGTCGACACCTCCACCGCGCCGTTTATCCTGCGTGAAACCGCACGCGCGGCACAGGCGCTCAATAGCCCAGCGCCGGGTGGTTTCCTGATAACCAGCGATGAAGGCAGCGATTTTGTCAGCCAGCCTTACCCAAGCACGACGCTGTACGACTATCCTGCCAGTGAGCAGTGGAACGAGTTTCAGCGTCTGGCGGGCATGCTGATGCACACGCCATTCCATGCGGAAGGCATCGTGACCAATCTCTATACCGACGCCAACGGGACACAGCACATTAACCTGCACCGCATGCCGGACAGCAGCGGGCTGTGGCACTATCTGGCCACCACGTTGCTGATGCTGGCCATGATAGTCTGTGCGGTTTACAACGGCGTGCAGGCGCTGCGTCGTTATCATCGCCATCGTGAGCGACTGGCCGAGATTCAGAAATACTATGAGAGCTGCATTAATCCCGTGCTGCTTTCCGCCCCGGAAGAGTTCAAGTCTGACTTTCCGACAAAATAAGCCCACTGCGTAGTTCGCGACAGGTTATGTTAATCTGTCGCGCATTTCTTCCGTCTGGAGACTCACCATGCATTTTGATATCGCCTGGCGCGAGGTAGACACCGTTCTTCTGGACATGGATGGCACGCTGCTCGACCTCGCTTTTGATAACTATTTCTGGCAAAAACTGGTGCCAGAAACCTATGGCGCAAAGCTGGGTATCACGCCTCAGGCGGCACAGGAAGCCATTCGTCAGGAGTACCATGCGGTACAACATACGCTAAACTGGTACTGTCTGGATTACTGGAGCGAGCGTTTGAGCCTGGATATCCGTTCGATGACCAGCGAGCAGGGCCCGCGCGCCGTGCTGCGTGAAGACACCATCCCTTTTCTGAACGCGCTTAAAGCGAGCGGAAAGCGACGTATCCTGCTGACTAATGCGCATCCGCATAACCTGGCGGTTAAGCTGGAACACACCGGTCTTGGCGAGCACCTTGATTTATTACTTTCCACCCATACATTTGGTTATCCGAAAGAGGATCAGCGGTTATGGCGGGCAGTTGAGAAACATACGGGTCTGGATGCCGAGCGCACGTTATTTATCGACGATAGCGAGCCCATTCTGGATGCCGCCGCCCACTTTGGGATCCGCTATTGCCTCGGTGTGACCAACCCCGACTCCGGCCTTGCGGAAAAGCAGTACCTGCGTCATCCCGCGCTTAACGATTACCGTCGTCTGATCCCCTCACTTCAGTGAAGGAGCGACCATGAAAGAGAAGCCTACCGAAGGCGTCAGGCTGGATAAATGGCTCTGGGCGGCGCGTTTTTATAAAACGCGTGCCATCGCCCGAGAGATGATTGAAGGCGGCAAAGTTCACTATAACGGGCAGCGCAGTAAGCCCAGCAAAGTGGTTGAACTGAACGCCCTGCTGACGCTTCGCCAGGGAAACGACGAGCGCACCGTGGTGGTGAAAGGCATCACGGAGCAGCGACGTCCGGCAACGGAGGCCGTCACGCTCTATGAAGAGACGGCGGAAAGTATCGAGAAGCGCGAAAAAGTCGCCCTGGCGCGCAAACTGAATGCGCTGACCATGCCGCACCCGGACAGACGTCCGGATAAAAAAGAGCGGCGCGACCTGATGAGATTTAAATACGGCGACAGTGAATAACTGCCACCCCAAGAGAGAAAATTATGACTCAACACGATCAATTACATCGCTATCTGTTTGAAAACTACGCCGTGCGTGGCGAACTGGTCACCGTATCCGAAACGCTCGAACAGATCCTGGCAGGCCATAACTATCCGCAGCCGGTAAAAAACGTGCTGTCCGAGCTGCTGGTCGCCACCAGCCTGCTGACCGCAACGCTGAAGTTTGAAGGTGATATCACCGTTCAGCTACAGGGCGATGGCCCGATGACGCTGGCGGTCATCAACGGCAACAACCATCAGCAGCTGCGCGGCGTCGCGCGCGTGCAGGGTGATATCCCGGCAGATGCAGACCTGAAAACGCTTATCGGTAACGGTTATCTGGTGATTACCATCAGCCCGGCCGAAGGCGAGCGCTATCAGGGTGTCGTTGGTCTGGAAGGCGATACGCTGGCGGCCTGCCTGGAAGATTACTTCCAGCGTTCCGAACAGCTGCCAACGCGACTGATTATCCGTACCGGCGAATCCGACGGTAAACCAGCTGCTGGGGGTATGTTGCTGCAGGTGATGCCAGCGCAGAACGCACAGCCGGAAGATTTTGAGCACCTGGCGGCGCTGACCGACACCATCAAGGCCGAAGAGCTGTTCACGCTGCCGGCCAACGATGTGCTGTGGCGTCTGTACCACGAAGAAGAAGTCACCCTGTATGACCCGCAGGACGTGGAATTCAAGTGCACCTGTTCCCGCGAACGCTGTGCTGGCGCGCTGAAAACCCTGCCGGACGAGGAAATTAACAGCATCCTCGAAGAAGAAGGCGAAATTGATATGCATTGTGATTACTGCGGTAGCCACTATGTGTTCAATGCCATGGATATTGCAGAGATCCGCAATAACGCGGCACCGTCTGACCCGCAGGTTCATTAAGTTCTGAGCCTTTCCCGGTGTCACTTCGCTTGGCCGGGCTACGATCGTTTGTAGCCCGGCGCAGCGCCGCCGGGAAAAATCAGCGCCGATACTCCAGCACTACCGTCTCATCCCCCAGCGTAATATCTTTCCACGCCTTCGGTTTTGCCCCTAACGCTCCATCCTTCGCCGCCTGAAGCAGCTTCGACTTGTTCAAGCCGGACGGCAGCGACGCACTCGCCTTATATTCCCAGCCTTTCTCGCCCTGAGCAAAGACCAACACGGTACGATCGCCAAAGGCATACAGCACCTGCTCCGCCTTCCCATCACCATTCAGATCCTGACTCACCAGCACGCAGCTGCCAACCTCGCTGCACGACTCCACTCTGTAGCGTTGCTCAATCACCGCGGCCCATAGCGCATTATCTGGCGGCGTGCTGCCCGCAAGGATCGTCACGTTTTTCGCCAGTGCTTCGGCGGTCAGTTTTATCGTCGGACTCAGATCGCCACTCAACAACCGCTTAAGCTGCTGCTGACGCTTCGCATCCTGGGTGAACGCTTTATCTTGCTGTAGCTCAAGCAGCGCCGCGCGCCCAGGCTTGCCGCTGTGCGACAGCATATACAGACTCACCTGGTCGGCATTGATTTTACCGCTATGGTAACGGCTCATATGACTATTCACGCTGATGCGCCAGCTATCCAGCACCGGGGTATAAAGCAAGAAAAGTAGCGCGAGCCCCAGTAATGAGACCGCCAGATTGACCAGCCCTAACTGAGGTGAAGGATCTTCACGACGGCGCAGCAGGCCAATCAGATAGCCAACCGACCAGACCAGCAGCACCGCCACCACCAGCACGCCGTGCAGGCGATCCGACGTCCAGCCATACTGCCCAATACGTACCCATAGCGCCCAACCGGCAATCAGCACGTAGACCGGCGTCAGCATCACTGCCGTCTGAATCAACAGCCGCAGCAGACGCGGATAGCCAAGACGCGTAGCATTGGGTTCCCAGACCATCGCGGTGAGCAGCAACTGCACAAAAGCCAGCGCCGAGAGCAATGCCGCCGCAGAGAAGCGCTGGGAAATGGCCGTCACGCCTGCAAACGGCAGCGTCACCAGGAACAACAGCGCCAGCAGCGAGACCAACGGAAGCAGACCGGTAGCAATCAGCGCCAGCAGCTTGTGGATAGCGGTAATCAGTCGTTCATTCTGGCGTGCAAGGATAACCGTCAGTGCCGTCACCAATCCAATGCAGACAAAGACAAACCACCGCGTATCGAAGAACAACCGCGAGAAGAAGGTGATATTGGCCAGTTCAAACAGCCCGCTCCAGAGCAGCAAAACCAGCCAGACCAGGCCGTTGGCTACGCCAATCAGCAACAACGTCAGCACGTTTTGCCACTGCTGAGCATAAAAGTGCGCATATCGCGGGAGGCCCGTCGCAGACTGAATACGGTATTGCAGCCACGGCAGCGCCAGCAGTGCCATCAGCAGCAGACACCAGCCGTAGGTCCATAGCGCGTCATACTGCCGCCATTGGTCTTCCTCATTAAGGTTGAGCTTTAGCCAGCCGCCCATTCCCAGCACGACAACCAGTACCACCGCCAACCAACACCACAGCGCACGCTGTTTAAAAGAGACCACGGTGAACAGCAGCACAGAGGAAAATGCCAGGCTTCCCGGCAAAGCGTAAAACATCCAGCCGCTATCTTTTGGGATCAAATAGAGGGTCAGCAAATAGCACACGAGCCCTTGTACTATGCCGGTTAGCGCCATACCCCAGCGAGTTGGCGGTGAAAGAGGAGTCACAGCATCCATTTCGATATTCTCATCCCAGAAGTGAGGAAAAAGCGCGTTTTGCGCACCGATTAGAACGTTAAATGTAGATTTTGCTCAGCGTGGTGAATCGATTTTTTACCTGAAAGCATTACGTAATTTTCTTTCATAAATGCGATTAATTTCACATTTATGCTGTCCATTAAACCATTTTGTAACCATTTAAGAACATTCGTGCCAATTTTGGGGCTTTTCCTGTCATAATCCGAGTCGCTTCGTGACAGGAGTCACAATGTTTTCGTAAGTAAGACGTTTGTCGGGATACGTAAATCTATGAGCCTGGTCGCGGTCAACACCCCTAAAATACCCATAGAATTTATAGCAGTACATATTGGCTAAGGAGCAGTGAAATGCGCAACGGTATAACCCCGCAGGACCTCAAGGCTTATGGTATTAACGACGCACAGGATATCGTCTACAACCCCGATTACGATACATTGTATCAAGAAGAACTCGATCCTAACCTGGAAGGTTATGAGCGCGGTGTCTTAACGAATCTGGGCGCAATTTCTGTCGACACCGGTATCTTTACCGGCCGTTCTCCAAAGGACAAATATATCGTTCGCGACGACACAACGCGCGACACGGTATGGTGGTCTGATAAGGGCAACGGAAAAAATGACAACAAGCCTCTGTCACCTGAAATCTGGCAACATCTTAAAGGCCTGGTCTCCCAGCAGCTTTCCGGCAAGCGCCTGTTTATCGTCGATGCCTACTGCGGCGCGAACGAAGACACCCGCCTGTCCGTCCGCTTTATTACGGAAGTCGCCTGGCAGGCGCACTTCGTGAAGAACATGTTTATCCGTCCAACTGATGAAGAACTGAAGACGTTCAAACCAGACTTCATCGTGATGAATGGCGCAAAATGCACTAACCCACAGTGGAAAGAACAGGGCCTCAACTCGGAAAACTTTGTCGCGTTTAACCTGACAGAGCGCATCCAGCTGATTGGCGGGACCTGGTACGGCGGCGAAATGAAAAAAGGGATGTTCTCTATCATGAACTACCTGCTGCCGCTGCAAGGCATTGCTTCTATGCACTGTTCCGCTAACGTCGGCGAGAAAGGCGACGTGGCGGTCTTCTTCGGCCTGTCCGGCACCGGTAAAACCACCCTTTCCACCGATCCAAAACGTCGTCTGATTGGTGATGACGAACACGGCTGGGATGATGACGGCGTGTTTAACTTTGAAGGCGGCTGCTACGCGAAGACCATCAAGCTCTCCGAAGCCGCTGAGCCGGATATCTATCACGCGATCCGTCGCGATGCGCTGCTGGAAAACGTGGTGGTGCTGGCCGACGGTACTATCGACTTTAACGACGGTTCCAAAACGGAAAACACTCGCGTCTCCTACCCGATTTACCACATCGACAATATCGTGAAGCCGGTGTCGAAAGCGGGCCACGCCACCAAGGTTATCTTCCTGACCGCCGATGCTTTCGGGGTTCTGCCGCCAGTATCGCGCCTCACCGCCGATCAGACGCAGTACCACTTCCTTTCTGGCTTCACCGCGAAGCTGGCAGGTACCGAGCGCGGCGTCACCGAGCCGACCCCAACCTTCTCCGCCTGCTTCGGCGCGGCGTTCCTGTCGCTGCACCCGACGCAGTACGCTGAAGTGCTGGTAAAACGCATGCATGCCGCAGGCGCACAGGCTTACCTGGTGAATACCGGCTGGAACGGCACCGGCAAACGTATCTCTATCCAGAATACGCGCGCGATTATCGATGCCATCCTCGACGGCTCTCTGGACAACGCAGAAACCTTCACCCTGCCAATGTTCGACCTGCAGATCCCAACGGAACTGCCGGGCGTAGACACCCACATCCTCGACCCGCGCAGCACCTACGGTTCGCCGGAGCAGTGGCAGGAGAAAGCCCAGGCGCTGGCGAAGCTGTTCATTGAGAACTTCGAGAAATACACCGATACCCCGGCAGGCGCCGCGTTGGTGAGCGCAGGGCCGAAGCTGTAACGGGTAGACACGCAGTCGAGCCCTTACCCTTCGGGATAAGGGCTTTTTTTATCCAAATACTTTTTAAGTGTACCAGGTACACTTATACTTGATGGAAATATCATCTACGCAGGATGCGTAATGTTCACCTTCATCGAACTACAAGGATTCAGTAAACGGCGTCGGGTCTTATTGCCAGACGATGAATTCTGGGTTTTCCAGGAGATTCTTATTGAGAACCCGGAAGCGGGAGAAACCATTTCAGGTACAGGCGGTTTCAGGAAAATACGCTGGAATCGTCCTGGGATGGGGAAGCGAGGTGGAGTTCGAGTCATTTACTATAACGTAACGAGTAAAGGCAGGATTTATCTGGCGCTGATTTATCCTAAGAATGAACAAGATGATTTAACTGAAAAGCAGAAAAGTGTTTTGAAGCAGTTATCCAATGCGATGAGGCAATCATGAAA
Organism: Kluyvera ascorbata ATCC 33433; assembly: GCF_000735365.1. GTDB lineage: Bacteria > Pseudomonadota > Gammaproteobacteria > Enterobacterales > Enterobacteriaceae > Kluyvera > Kluyvera ascorbata. Next base: position 22,190 of record NZ_JMPL01000008.1, read on the forward strand.
GATGAATTATTTGCCGATCTGCTGGCCAGTGCAGAAGAAATGGTACGCATTGAAAAAGGCGATGAGACGCCAAAACCTGAGCACGTACATACCTTTAGCGAGATCGATGTAAAAGCCATTCGTGAAGCCACCGGGCTACGCCAGCAAGATTTTGCTATCGCCGTCGGTGTGAGCTATGACCTGGTAAAAAGTTGGGAGACAAAACGTCGTCAGCCAACGGGGGCACCACGTAAACTCCTGCTGCTGCTTCAGGCCAACCCATTCATCATTAAGCAGTTGATCGCCATTTAACGAATCTCATACAAATAGCCCGGCCGAGCGAAGCGACGCCGGGACAACACACCGCACCACACAAACAAAAACCGCCGGGGTTTCCCCCAGCGGTTTTTTTTAGCTCTCTTTCGTCGGCGTCGTTGGGCGACTTCCCGGCACCGGCAGCCAGGCGCGTATCAGCAACCCGCCGCGTTCGCTGGTATCAAGCTCCAGCAACCCGTTGTGGTTATCGATAATACGCTGCACGATGGCCAGCCCCAGACCTGTTCCGCTGATGGTACGGGCGCTATCGCCACGAACAAACGGTTGGAACAGGTGCTTACGCTGCTCGGGTTTAATGCCCGGGCCATCGTCTTCTACCTGGAACCAGGCACGATGCGCTTCACGACCGCTGCTGACTTTAATCCAGCCGTTGCCATAACGCGCGGCGTTCACCACCATATTGGCCAGCGCACGCTTGATAGACAGCGGATGCACCCTTACCGGGATCTCGTCGTTGAACAATGCGGTATCAATTTCGCGCTCGTAGCCACTTTCCGCTGCGATCACTTCACCCAGCACCGTGTTGAGGTCGATAGACTCCAGCGGCATCTCCTGACCGGTACGCAGATAGTCAATAAACTGCTCGATGATGGCGTTGCACTCTTCAATATCTTTATTGATAGATTCAGCAAGATAACCATCCTCTTCACCCATCATCTCCGTCGCCAGACGAATACGCGTCAGCGGCGTGCGAAGGTCATGGCTGACACCGGCCATCAACAGCGTACGGTCGTCGGAAAGCTGCTTCACGCCCGCGGCCATATGGTTAAAGGCTCGGGTCACCGAACGCACCTCAGACGCACCGTATTCACGCAGCGGCGGAGGAATAATGCCTTTCCCGACCTGAAGCGCGGCATGCTCCAGGTCGACCAGGGGTCGGTTCTGGATGCGGATAAACAGCCACGCGCCGCCTATCGCCAGCAGCATAATCGCCAGGGTATAGCGGAAGAGCGGAGAGAAGTCTCCCTGATGGATTTCGGTTAACGGCACGCGCACCCAGATATTGGGTGACAGCCAGGTCTTCAACCAGACCACCGGGGAGCTTTTATTGACTTCAACGCGCACTTCAGTCGGCCCGCCCAACTGCTGGGCCATCTGCTGACTTAAGAACTCGTAGTGTTGAGCCCAGCGTAAACCGGCCTCTTCAGCGGCTTCATCGGAATAGAGTGAGATACCCAGTTCACGATAGATCTCGCGGCGAAATGCCGGCGGCACGACAAGCTGCGTGCCGTCTTCCAACTGCAGTTTATCGGTCATCAGCATACGGACTTCGTAGGCTAAGACCTTATTAAACTGCTGCAGGCTTGGCAAAATCGCGAAGTTCAGCACCACAAGATAGGTTGTCACCAGGCTGACAAACAGCAGGGTGACAATCAACAGTAACGTGCGGGCAAACGAACTTCGAGGCGAGAAGCGAAGTCGCCTCATGCTTTAGAACCGTCCGGGACGAACACGTAGCCCAGACCCCAAACGGTCTGAATGTAGCGTGGGTGAGCCGGATCTTCTTCCACCATGCGGCGCAGGCGAGAAATCTGCACATCGATGGAACGTTCCATCGCCGAGTATTCGCGACCACGGGCCAGGTTCATCAGCTTATCGCGAGACAGCGGTTCACGCGGGTGGCTGACCAGCGCTTTCAGTACCGCAAACTCACCGCTAGTGAGTGGCATAGGCTCATCTTCGCGGAACATTTCGCGAGTACCGAGGTTCAGCTTGAACTTACCGAAGGCGATAACCGCTTCTTCCTGAGAAGGAGCGCCCGGCAGTTCGTTCGCCTGACGACGCAGTACCGCACGAATACGGGCCAGCAGTTCACGCGGGTTAAACGGTTTCGGAATGTAATCGTCGGCACCGATTTCCAGGCCCACGATACGGTCAACTTCTTCCCCTTTCGCCGTCACCATGATGATCGGCATCGGGTTGCTCTGACTACGCAGACGACGGCAAATCGACAGACCGTCTTCGCCTGGCAGCATTAAATCCAGAACCATCAGATGGAATGATTCACGAGTCAGTAATCGGTCCATCTGTTCGGCGTTAGCTACGCTTCGAACCTGGAAACCCTGCTCGGTCAGATAACGTTCCAGCAGCGCGCGCAGGCGCATATCGTCATCCACAACAAGAATCTTATAATTCTCTTGCATTGTTTTTACTCCCAAAGGTTCGCAACAATTATTCAGCATGTATTCTCAAAAAAGCCTGCGCTTGCGACCAGCTAAATCTGGTATAAATTCCAGGCTAAATTGTTACAAAGCATATTTAACAGCGAGTTAAGTATACAATGAATCTTAATACACATTATTTATTCTGTCGGCATACTCGCGTAATACGTATTGTGCGTATTCTTTCCTCGGCAGCAGGTAAGCATGGAACATGAAAACACAGTTGATCACCCGTGAAGGGTACGAAAAGCTCAAAAAAGAGATGGATTATCTCTGGCGCGAAGAGCGCCCGGAGGTCACAAAGAAGGTGACCTGGGCCGCAAGCCTTGGCGATCGCAGTGAGAATGCTGACTATCAGTATAATAAGAAACGCTTAAGGGAGATTGACCGACGCGTTCGTTATTTGACCAAATGCCTGGAAAATCTGCGCATTGTCGATTATTCGCCGCAGCAGGAAGGCAAAGTCTTTTTCGGCGCCTGGGTTGAGATAGAAAACGACGACGGCGATACCAAGCGTTTTCGCATCGTCGGCTACGATGAGATTTTTGGTCGCAAGGACTATATCTCCATCGACTCGCCGATGGCCCGCGCGCTGCTGAAGAAAGAGGTCGGCGACCTGGCGGTGGTCAACACCCCGGCGGGTGAAGCAAGCTGGTACGTGAATGAGATCGAATACGTAAAATAAGACCGGAACAATCCGAAGCCCCTGCTGATGACTGGTATTTTTGCCAGTCAATCCGTATAACTGTCCCCTGATTTTATGACCTAACAGTGAAACCAAGCCATGATGAATGATTCGCTCTGCCGCATTATTGCGGGTGAACTTCAGGCCAGAGCCGAACAGGTGGAAGCCGCCGTTCGCCTGCTTGATGAAGGGAACACCGTGCCGTTTATTGCACGTTATCGTAAGGAAATCACCGGCGGACTGGATGATACGCAGCTGCGTAATCTGGAAACCCGCCTCGGGTATCTGCGTGAGCTGGAAGACCGCCGTCAGGCCATTCTGAAATCCATCGGTGAGCAAGGTAAGCTGACCGAGGCGCTGGAAAAAGCCATCAACGGCACGCTCAACAAAACCGAGCTGGAAGACCTCTACTTACCTTACAAACAAAAGCGCCGCACCCGCGGGCAGATTGCCATTGAAGCGGGCCTTGAGCCGCTGGCCGACCTGCTGTGGAGCGAGCCGTCCCACGACCCGGAAACCGAAGCCGCTAAATTTATCGATGCCGATAAGGGCGTTGCGGACACCAAAGCGGCCCTTGATGGCGCACGCTATATCCTGATGGAGCGCTTCGCGGAAGACGCAGGCCTGCTGGCGAAAGTGCGTGACTACCTATGGAAGAACGCCCATCTGGTTGCCAAAGTGGTCAGCGGTAAAGAAGAAGAAGGCGCTAAGTTCCGCGACTACTTCGACCACCACGAACCTATTTCCACCACCCCTTCCCACCGCGCGCTAGCGATGTTCCGCGGGCGTAATGAAGGCGTGCTGCAACTCTCTCTCAACGCCGACCCACAGTACGACGAGCCGCCGAAAGAGAGCTACTGCGAACAGATTATTATCGACCACCTCGGCCTGCGCCTGAACAACGCGCCGGCGGACAGCTGGCGTAAAGGCGTGGTGAGCTGGACCTGGCGCATCAAGGTGCTGATGCACCTCGAAACCGAACTGATGGGCACCGTGCGCGAACGTGCGGAAGATGAAGCCATTAACGTCTTCGCCCGCAATCTGCACGATCTGCTGATGGCTGCACCGGCTGGCCTGCGTGCCACCATGGGCCTTGATCCGGGCCTGCGTACCGGCGTCAAAGTGGCAGTAGTTGACGGTACCGGCAAGCTGGTCGCCACCGACACCATTTATCCGCATACCGGTCAGGCGGCGAAAGCCGCGGTTGTCGTCGCCACACTGTGCGAAAAGCACAACGTAGAGCTGGTGGCTATCGGTAACGGGACAGCGTCTCGCGAAACCGAACGCTTCTTCCTCGACGTACAGCAGCAGTTCCCGAAAGTCACCGCCCAGAAGGTGATCGTCAGCGAAGCGGGCGCATCCGTCTACTCTGCCTCTGAACTGGCGGCGCTGGAGTTCCCGGACCTCGACGTTTCCCTGCGCGGCGCGGTGTCTATCGCCCGTCGTTTACAAGATCCGCTGGCAGAACTGGTGAAAATCGACCCGAAATCCATCGGGGTCGGCCAATATCAGCATGACGTTAGCCAGACTCAGCTGGCGCGTAAGCTTGATGCAGTCGTAGAAGACTGCGTAAACGCCGTCGGCGTAGACCTGAACACCGCCTCCGTGCCGCTGCTGACCCGCGTAGCAGGCCTGACGCGCATGATGGCGCAGAACATCGTCGCCTGGCGCGACGAGAACGGTCAGTTCCAGAATCGCCAGCAGTTGCTGAAGGTGAGTCGTCTGGGGCCAAAAGCGTTTGAGCAGTGCGCTGGCTTCCTGCGCATTAACCACGGCGACAACCCGCTGGATGCCTCAACCGTTCACCCGGAAGCCTATCCGGTGGTCGAGCGTATTCTGGCCGCCACGCAGCAGGCGCTGAAGGATTTAATGGGCAACAGCAATGAACTCAGAAACCTGAAAGCCTCTGAATTCACCGACGAGCGTTTCGGTGTGCCAACCGTTACCGACATCATCAAAGAGCTGGAAAAACCGGGCCGCGATCCGCGTCCTGAGTTCAAAACCGCGAAGTTTGCCGATGGTGTAGAAACCATGAACGACCTGCTTCCGGGAATGATCCTCGAAGGTGCCGTCACCAACGTCACCAACTTTGGTGCGTTTGTCGATATCGGCGTGCATCAGGATGGCCTGGTCCACATCTCTTCGCTGGCGGATAAGTTTGTCGAAGACCCACACACCGTGGTGAAAGCGGGCGATATCGTCAAAGTGAAGGTGCTGGAAGTGGATCTGCAGCGTAAACGCATTGCGCTGACCATGCGCCTTGACGAGCAGCCGGGTGAAACCAACGCCCGTCGCGGTGGCGGTAACGATCGCAGCCAGGGCAACAACCGCCCGGCAGCGAAAGCGGCAAAACCTCGCGGACGCGAAGCGCAGCCTGCGGGCAACAGCGCGATGATGGATGCGCTGGCAGCCGCCATGGGCAAAAAACGCTAATCGAAACCAGTAGCCCGGCCGAGCACAGCGACGCCGGGAACCGCTCCAGAGCCTCCCCGACGTCGGCGTTAAAACGCCTCGCCCGGTCTGCCGCTTATTTGGCATATCTCAGCCATTATTATCTTCCGTTCAGCTTTTAATAATAAGCCTCATCACGTTTTATTTTATTAACCAATGAAACCTTAATTAAACATTAAGCGAAGAAAATAATATTTAATTCATTCACAGCTACAATGCGTTGCTTGCGTCATATCAAAAAAAGTGCAAATTCCGTTCGAAATTCCCACCGATCGCATAATATGTATTGATGATAAAAACCATTCTCATTATCATCATATTCAGTAAGCTTTATTCTTTTATTCTGTGACGATGCCCCGGTTGCCGCCAGGCAGCATGCGGGTTCCCTCTCGTTCAGCTAGCGATATACAAGTAGGTTCTATGCAATTTACACCTGATACTGCGTGGAAGATTGTCGGTTTCTCCCGCGAAATTAGCCCAGCCTATCGTCAGAAACTGCTGTCACTGGGTATGCTACCGGGATCGTCCTTTAATGTGGTTCGCGTTGCACCACTCGGCGATCCTATTCATATTGAAACTCGCCGCGTCAGCCTGGTGCTACGTAAAAAAGATCTCGCGCTAATAGAATTAGAATCCATCGCGTAATAACTTCAGCCCGGCACTAAGAGTCTGAAAAATGAAAAAATTAACCATCGGTTTAATTGGTAATCCTAATTCCGGCAAGACAACCTTATTTAACCAGCTCACCGGCGCGCGCCAGCGCGTGGGCAACTGGGCCGGGGTAACGGTTGAGCGTAAAGAAGGTGCATTCTCCACCACCGATCATCAGGTCACCCTCGTCGACCTGCCGGGCACCTACTCGCTGACCACCATTTCGTCGCAAACCTCGCTGGATGAGCAGATTGCCTGTCACTACATTCTGAGCGGCGATGCCGACCTGCTGATTAACGTGGTCGATGCCTCCAACCTCGAACGTAACCTTTACCTGACGCTGCAACTTCTCGAACTGGGCATTCCGTGCGTGGTGGCGCTGAACATGCTCGACATTGCCGAGAAACAGCAAATCCGCATCGACGTGGATGCGCTCTCTGCCCGCCTCGGCTGTCCGGTTGTACCGCTGGTTTCCACCCGCGCTCGCGGAATTGAAGCGCTGAAAATGGCCATTGACCGCCATCAGGGCAATGAGTCAATTGAGCTGGTGCACTACCCGCAGCCGCTGCTGCGCGAAGCCGATAACCTGGCAAAAGAGATGTCGCAGGAAATCCCTGAACGTCAACGCCACTGGCTGGGTATGCAGATGCTCGAAGGTGATATCTATAGCAGCGCCTACGCCGGAGATGCCGCACACAAGCTGGACGTTTCCCTGGCGCATCTTAGCGAAGAGATGGACGACCCCGCGCTGCACATCGCCGACGCACGCTACCAGAGCATTGCCGCGATTTGCGATGCCGTCAGCAACACCCTGACCGCCGAGCCAAGCCGCTTCACCGCCGCGATGGATAGAATCGTCCTCAACCGCGTGCTGGGCCTGCCGATTTTCCTATTCGTGATGTACCTGATGTTCTTGCTGGCGATTAACATCGGCGGTGCGTTGCAGCCAATCTTCGACGGCGGCTCCGTTGCCATCTTTATCCACGGTATTCAATGGATTGGCTACCAGCTGCATTTCCCGGACTGGCTGACGGTCTTCCTGGCGCAGGGTATCGGTGGCGGTATCAACACCGTGCTGCCGCTCGTGCCGCAAATCGGCATGATGTACCTGTTCCTCTCCTTCCTTGAGGACTCCGGGTACATGGCGCGCGCCGCATTCGTCATGGACCGTCTGATGCAGTCTCTGGGTCTGCCGGGTAAATCGTTCGTACCGCTGATCGTCGGCTTCGGCTGTAACGTGCCATCGGTCATGGGCGCACGTACCCTCGATGCCCCGCGTGAACGTCTGATGACCATCATGATGGCGCCGTTTATGTCCTGCGGCGCGCGTCTGGCTATCTTCGCCGTCTTCGCCGCCGCCTTCTTCGGCCAGGGCGGAGCGCTGGTGGTCTTCTCCCTGTACGTGCTGGGTATTGTTATCGCCATCCTGACCGGCCTGATGCTCAAATACACCATCATGCGCGGCGAAGCGTCTCCGTTCGTGATGGAACTGCCGGTGTACCACGTACCGCACATTAAGAGCCTGATTATCCAGACCTGGCAGCGCCTGAAAGGCTTCGTACTGCGCGCCGGTAAAGTTATCGTTATCGTCAGTATCTTCCTGAGCGCGCTGAACAGCTTCTCGTTCAGCGGCAAAATCGTCGACAACATCAACGATTCCGCACTGGCCTCCGTCAGCCGCGCGATCACCCCGGTGTTTAAACCAATTGGCGTGCATGATGATAACTGGCAGGCCACCGTGGGTCTGTTTACCGGTGCGATGGCGAAAGAAGTGGTGGTCGGTACGCTGAACACCCTCTACACCGCCGAAAACATTCAGAACGAAGAGTTTAATCCACAGGAGTTCAGCCTCGGTGAAGAGCTGCTCGCCGCAGCGGATGAAACCTGGCAAGGGCTGAAAGACACCTTTAGTCTGAGCGTACTGGCTAACCCAATCGAAGCCAGTAAAGGCGACGGTAATATGGAAACCGGTGCCATGGGCGTGATGAGCAGTAAATTCGGCAGCGCGGCAGCAGCCTACAGCTACCTGATTTTCGTTCTGCTCTATGTTCCGTGCATCTCGGTGATGGGGGCGATTGCCCGTGAGTCGAGCCGCGGCTGGATGACCTTCTCCATTCTGTGGGGTCTGAACATCGCCTACTCACTGTCTACGCTGTACTACCAGGCGGTGAGCTTCAGCCAGCACCCACGCTACAGCCTGGTGTGCATCCTGGCGGTGATTCTGTTCAACGTGGTGGTGATTGGTCTGCTGCGCCGTGCCCGTAGCCGGGTGGATGTCTCCCTGCTGGCGACAAGCAAAACCCCGACCTCCTGCTGCTCTAGCCCGGCAGGCGATTGTCACTAGGAGTCAACATGGCATCATTGATTGAAGTACGCGATATGCTGGCATTGCAGGGACGCATGGAAGCTTCACAGCTCAGCGCCCAACTGCATACGCCGCAGCCGCTGATCGATGCCATGCTGAGTCGCCTGGAAGCCATGGGGAAAGTCATGAAAATTGACGAAGAACCTGATGGATGTCTGACCGGTAGTTGTAAAAGCTGCCCGGAAGGAAAAGCCTGCTTACGTCAGTGGTGGGCGCTACGCTAAAACGTATTCCCGGCGTGAACAAACGCCGGGAATAACATGTTCGACCGACTTACTTATAGACGTCCGCATTACCGTGAACGGTTTTCTCGTTCTTCTCACCCGCAATGATCACATAGTACTTGCCGCCCAGCTCATCCGCCTTTTTAGACAGATCGTGTTTAGCATCCATTGGCGAGGTCGTGTTTGACGTGGTGATGTTACCGATTTTAGTCAGATTCATCTTAGCAACGTCTTCTTTAGTGATTTCCTTGGCCGCAAATGCACCAAATGAAAGCGAACCGATAACCAGAGATGCAACAATACCTGTAACGAGTTTCATAGGCCTACACTCCATTCAGTTATTTTCGTAGGTGACAGTGGCCCGCCGAAATAGCCAGCCACCGTAACAAGTTAAGTATTGCTACAAATTTGCCATTTACCACGTCAGGCTAAAAATAATTCCGTAAGCGTTGTTTGAGCGCCAGCAACGGTTCGCAGAATGCCTGCGGATGCGAAATAAACGGCGCATGAGCCGCCTTATCAAACACCAGCGATTCGCTCTGCGGCCACTGGGCATCCAGCAGCGGTACAATTTTTCTTGGAACCAATCCATCAAGCCGACCGTATAGACGCAGGAACGGTACCGTCAGCGCGGCGAGCGGCTGGCGCAGGTCAGCGGTTTTAAGGATCTCCAGCCCGCCGTTCAGTACCTCGGAAGAGGGCATCGGCAGGGATAGCACCGTCTGCTTCAGCGCACGGGCATCCTGACGGGCGCTTTCAGTGCCCAGCGTTTGCAGCGCCAGGAAACGCTCTACGGTGCGCTGGAAGTCTTCGCTAAGCTGTTGCTGGAACCCGCCGAGCACCTCAGGCTTAATGCCCGGCCACTCTTCATGCGCGCTAAAACATGGTGACGATGCGACGGTGACCAGCGCCTCAACGCGTTCCGGGTGGCGTAATGCCACTTCGCTTGCCACCAGTCCTCCCAGGCTCCAGCCAAGCCAGATAGCCTTTGCTGGCGCTTTTTCCAGCACGCGATCGGCCATCTCTTCCAGCGAAAGTGCACCAAATCCGCCGCTGCGACCATAGCCCGGTAGGTCGACCAGATGCAGCGTAAAATGCGCGCCTAATTCCGGCGTGATGCAATCCCAGACCTGGGCATTCAGCCCCCATCCGTGCAGCAGCACAAGATGACAATTTCCTTCGCCCGTGGTTTGCCACCAGATGTCGTTCATCAGCTATTGTTCTCGTTTTATCAGTTCAGGAGGCGATTATGCTAACAGTCCACGGCTCGTGCTGGCTATGCAAAATGCCGCTGGCGCTACCGGCGTGGGGTATCTGCTCGCGCTGTACCGGCGCGGTCACTCTAAGGATGTGTCTTTGTCCGCAGTGCGGGTTACCTTCAGCCGACAGAAACGTCCCCTGCGGACGCTGCTTGCAAAAACCGCCGCCCTGGCAACGGCTGGTCGCGATTAACGACTATCAACCGCCGCTCAGTACCTTGATTCATCACTTCAAGTTTAGCGGTCAGCCAGAGCTTGCTCCTGCACTGGCGCGCCTACTGCTGCTGGCCGTGCGGCAAAACGCCATGCGACCTATACCGCAACAGCTTATCAGCGTGCCGCTGTGGCAACGCCGTCACTGGCGTCGGGGGTATAACCAGAGCGAGCTGCTCTGCCAGGCGCTGGCAAAATGGCTGCCCTGTGAGTTCAACTCGCGCGCGCTTACCCGTACCCGGCCAACGGCCACGCAGCATCAGCTCAGCGCGCGGCTGCGCAAGCAGAACCTGAAAAATGCGTTCCAGCTTGAATTACCGGTTCAGGGTCGCCATATGGTTGTTGTGGATGATGTCGTCACCACAGGCAGCACCGTTGCCGAGATTTCCCGGCTTCTTTTGCGAAATGGCGCGGCGAGCGTTCAGGTATGGTGTCTGTGTCGCACCTTGTAGACCCCCATCTATGGGCGTATTATAACCAACTAAAGTAGTCAACTATTAGGTCAAAGCTATGATCCGTATTTCCGATACTGCGCAAGCGCACTTTGCCAAACTTCTGCAAAATCAGGAAGAAGGGACACAGATCCGTGTATTTGTGATTAACCCTGGTACGCCTAACGCAGAATGCGGCGTTTCTTATTGCCCGCCGGATGCGGTGGAAGCAAGTGATACTGCCCTGAAATTTGAACAGCTCACCGCCTATGTCGACGAGCTGAGCGCTCCGTATCTGGAAGATGCGGAAATTGATTTCGTCACCGATCAGCTGGGTTCTCAGCTGACCCTGAAAGCGCCAAACGCGAAAATGCGTAAAGTGTCCGACGATGCACCGCTGATGGAGCGCGTTGAATACATGCTGCAGTCGCAGGTGAACCCTCAGCTGGCTGGCCACGGTGGTCGCGTGTCGCTGATGGAAATCACCGACGACGGCTACGCCATCCTGCAATTTGGCGGCGGCTGTAACGGTTGTTCAATGATTGATGTCACCCTGAAAGACGGTATCGAAAAGCAGCTGCTGGCTGAATTCCCGGAACTGAAAGGCGTGCGCGATCTGACCGAGCACCAGCGCGGCGAGCACTCTTACTACTAAGTTCGCTCCGCGCTCATCCCCGGCGGCGCTTCGCTTGGCCGGGCTACCTATGTTTGTAGCCCGGACGAGGCGTTTACGCCGACCCTGGGGATGTACTACCCACTCACGACATCATGTTACCGCGCAACATTCCTCGCAAATTCCCGCTCAACGCACTGCAATAACCCTACCAATAATTTGACTACCGTCGCAGATTTCACATTTCCATGCTCAGGGTTATTCTCAATCTCCACATGTTACCCGTATCATCGCAACACACACCACCGCGTTAAATAAATAGCCAGCTATTCTTTGCTGAGTCATACAACATCAAGGTGGCGTGGAGAAGTCAGTACCTATTCCCTCTGTAGGGGCAATTGGACGTTGTCGCAACAACAGTGACGTTACCCATAACAAATTAAAGGCTGGATAAATTATGCCATTAATCATCGTAGCTATCGGGGTTATCCTCTTATTACTGCTGATGATCCGTTTCAAAATGAACGGGTTTATCGCTCTGGTTCTGGTGGCTCTGGCCGTCGGGCTAATGCAGGGCATGCCCCTGGACAAAGTTATCGTCTCCATTAAAAACGGCGTCGGCGGCACCCTCGGCAGCCTGGCGCTGATTATGGGCTTCGGCGCCATGCTCGGTAAGATGCTGGCAGACTGCGGCGGCGCACAGCGTATCGCCACCACCCTTATCGACAAATTTGGTCGTAAGCACATTCAGTGGGCCGTCGTCCTGACCGGCTTCACCGTCGGCTTCGCGCTGTTCTATGAAGTGGGCTTCGTACTGCTGCTGCCGCTGGTATTCACCATCGCCGCTAACGCACGTATTCCGCTGCTGTACGTTGGTGTGCCAATGGCCGCGGCGCTCTCCGTGACCCACGGCTTCCTGCCGCCGCACCCGGGCCCTACGGCTATCGCCACCATCTTCCACGCGGATATGGGTAAAACCCTGCTGTACGGTACGCTGCTGGCCATCCCAACCGTGATCCTGGCGGGCCCGGTTTATGCGCGCTGCCTGAAAAGCATCGACAAGCCAATCCCGGAAGGTCTGCACAACCCGAAAACCTTCACCGATGCAGAGATGCCGTCCTTCGGCGTGAGCGTCTGGACCTCTCTGGTGCCGGTCATCCTGATGGCGCTGCGCGCTATCGCTGAAATGGTGCTGCCAAAGGGCCACGCCCTGCTGCCCGCCGCTGAGTTCTTCGGCGACCCGGTGATGGCAACTCTGATTGCAGTGCTGATTGCTATCTTCACCTTCGGCCTGAACCGTGGCCGTTCTATGGATGACATCAACGATACGCTGATCTCCTCCATTAAAATTATCGCCATGATGCTGCTGATCATCGGTGGTGGCGGTGCCTTCAAGCAGGTACTGGTCGACTCCGGTGTTGATAAGTACATCGCGTCTATCATGCACGAGTCCAACGTTTCTCCGCTGTTTATGGCCTGGTCTATCGCCGCCGTGCTGCGTATTGCGCTGGGTTCTGCCACCGTTGCCGCTATTACCGCTGGCGGTATCGCCGCGCCGCTGATTGCCACCACCGGGGTTAGCCCTGAGCTGATGGTTATCGCCGTCGGTTCCGGCTCCGTTATCTTCTCCCACGTGAACGATCCAGGCTTCTGGCTGTTCAAGGAGTACTTCAACCTGACCATTGGTGAGACCATCAAGTCCTGGTCGATGCTGGAAACCATTATCTCGGTTTGCGGTCTGGTAGGTTGTCTGCTGCTGGGGATGGTGGTGTAACGCTGCATTCCCGCCGTCGCTCCGCTCGTCCGGGCTACCGTTACGGTCGTAGCCCGGACGAGGTGCAATAGCACCGACTCCGGGGAGGTTCAGAAACAACAGATACAAAAACGCCGGGGAAATCCCCGGCGTTTTTCTTTTTACTTCTTCTTACTCGCCGCTTTCCGCCGCTTGTCCAAATCCTTAATCAGCTTGTTCACCCCGTCATCGGCAAACATCGCCTCCAGCGAAGTGGAGAGCTTGCGTCGCCAGTTCGGATATTCAGAGCTGGTACCAGGGATGTTGACCGGGCTGGACATCTGCAGCCAGTCTTCCGGCTGAAGCCCAAGCAGCGCGCTGTTGCTGTCGGCGATATAGCGTTGCATTCCGCGACTCAGCGTTGCCGTCATCGACATCAATGACGCCTTATGCCCCGCACGTTTCGGCAGTGTGCCGTATTTATGCAATGCGTCCAGCAGCCCCTGCTTAGCCAGTTCACGATCCTGATACAGCCCGCGCAGCACGTCAGCGTCCGGGTAAAGCCCAAGCTGATTGCCGAGCGTCAGGTCGCCACTTTCCCAATAGCCGCGCAGCGTCGGCAGGTCGTGGGTGGTTGCCACGGCCATCGACTGCTCTGGATAGGCTTTCGGCGCGCGGAAGTTCTTCTCACTATCGTTTTCAAAGTAGAGCACTTTGTACGAGTAAACGCCGCTTTTGCGCAGCTTACCGACAATCTCCACCGGTACGGTGCCAAGGTCTTCGCCAATCACCATACAGCGATGACGTTTACTCTCCAGCGCCAGAATCGACAGCAGCGCATCCACCGGATATTGCACGTAAGCCCCGTGATCGGCGGTTTCACCATACGGGATCCACCACAAACGCAGCACCGACATCACGTGGTCAATACGTAGCGCGCCGCAGTTCTTCATGTTGGCACGCAGCAGTTCGATAAACGGCTCATAGGCACGCGCGGCGATGATATGCGGATCCATCGGCGGCAGTCCCCAGTTTTGCCCCAGCGGGCCGAGGATATCCGGCGGCGCGCCTACGGAGGCTTTCAGGCAGTACAGCTCGCGGTCGCACCAGGTTTCCGCGCCGCCTTCAGCCACACCCACCGCCAGGTCGCGGTAGAGGCCAATCGGCATGGCATCGCTCTGGCTGGTCTCCCAGCAGTCGGCAAACTGGGTATACGCCAGCCATTGCAGCCACAGGTAGAAATCTATGTCATCGGCATGCTTCTTACAGAACGACTGCACGTCCGAGCTTTCAATATTCTGATACGCCTTCGGCCAGGCAGGCCAGCCCCAGCGCAGCTTATCTTCTTTCACCTGATGGGCGTGCAGCGCGTCATACGCCGCCTGCCAGTAAAGACTCTCCCCTTCTTTATCGACAAAGTAACGGAAGGTCGCCATCTGCTCATCGTTGCGTTTGGCAAAGCGTTTCCACGCCATACGCAGCGCCGTCATTTTCAGTTCGGTCACCGCGGTGTAATCCACCTGCTCCACGTCGCGTGCCGCTTTCAACTTCTTCTGTGTTGCCGGCAGCTTCCACCATGCCTGCGCCTCGTCGCTCAGCGCAAAGTCTTCCACGGCGTTCACGTCGATATAGATAACGTTCATCCAGCGGCGCGAAGATGGACTATACGGGCTGGCGCTTTCCGGATTGGCCGGGTAGAGCGCATGAATCGGGTTGAGGCCGATAAACGACCCGCCGCGCTTCGCCACTTCCGGCAGCATCGCCTTCAGGTCGCCGAAGTCGCCGATACCCCAGTTTTTATCCGAACGCAGGGTGTAGAGCTGCACGCAGGCACCCCACAGCTTTTTCGCCTCTTTCAGCGGCTGCGGTTCATAACAACGTTCGGGAGCAATAATCGCCCGGCAGTGCCAGCGCTGATCGCCCTGGGTCAGGGTTAACGAGTGATACCCTTCCGGCAGCCGGGTCGGCAGGCTGAGCGTTTTACCGCCCGCCGCCTGGCCATGATACTGCTTGCCCTCTTCGGTGGTGAGGATCCAGCTAAACTCGCCCTTCCCCTCCACCGCCAGCGTCATCTTCTTACCATACGTCCAGACCATCACGTTGGGTATCGGCGTGGCCGCCACATCCGTGGCGGCGGTATGATGCATTGCGTCAAGCAAACGCCGTTTGGTGTCGGCACCAATAGACTGCGGCTTGCCGTGGGCATTGATGTAATTTGGGCTAATACCCGCCGCTAGCGCGGCATTATCGAGGCGTTTGCTCTCCATGGCCTGTCCTTAGCGTTTTGCCTGCCAGATGCGTTTCTGATAATCGCGGATAGAACGGTCAGAGCTGAACATGCCACAGCGAGCGGTGTTCAGGATTGCCGCACGGGTCCACGCGTCCTGATCGCGGTAGAGCACATCAACCTGCTTCTGCGCTTCAACATAAGCCGCAAAGTCCGCCATCACCAGGTACGGGTCACCGCCCTGCTTGCCAATGCTGTGCAGCATCTGGTCGAAAGCGTGTTTGTCGCCGTCGCTGTATTTGCCGCTTTCCAGCTCTTTGAGCACCGCGTCCAGCAGCTTGTCGGCTTTACGCCATTTCAGCGGATCGTAGCCTTTGGTTTTAAGTTCTTTCACCTGCTCGACGGTATGGCCGAAGATAAAGATGTTCTCAGAACCGACCTGCTCGGCGATTTCCACGTTCGCACCGTCCAGCGTACCGACGGTCAGCGCGCCGTTGAGCGCCAGCTTCATGTTGCCGGTACCGGAAGCTTCTTTACCCGCCGTGGAGATCTGCTCAGAGACATCCGCCGCCGGAATCAGCATCTCCGCCGCGGACACACAGTAATCCGGCAGGAAGACCACTTTCAGCTTATCGCCCACTTTCGGGTCGTTGTTGACGGCTTCGGCCACTTTGTTGATAGCAAAGATAATGTTCTTCGCCAGATAGTAGCCCGGTGCCGCCTTCGCCCCGAACAGGAACACGCGCGGTACGCGGTCGGCCTCTGGGTTTTCACGGATTTCTTTGTACAGCGCCAGAATGTGCAGCAGGTTCAGATGCTGACGTTTGTACTCGTGCAGGCGTTTGATTTGAATATCAAAAATCGCGTTGCTGGAGATCTCAATACCGGTGCGTGCCTTAACAAACTTCACCAGGCGCTCTTTGTTCGCCAGCTTGATGTCGCGGTACTGCTTACGGAACTTCGCATCGTCCGCATATTTTTCCAGATTGATCAGCTGATCGAGATCGTTCGCCCACTCTTTTTTCAGCGATTTATCCAGCAGCGCGGCAAGCGCCGGGTTGCACTGTTTGATCCAGCGACGCGGCGTGATGCCGTTGGTCACGTTGTGGAAACGGTTCGGCCAAAGCTGGTGATACTCCGGGAACAGGTCTTTCACTACCAGGTCAGAGTGCAGCGCTGCGACACCGTTAACCGCAAAACCGCTCACCACGCACATGTTCGCCATGCGCACCTGCTTGTTGTGCACCACGGCAAGTTTCGCCCAGACGGCTTCATCGCCCGGCCAGGTGGCATCAACCAGCTTCTTAAAGCGGTCGTTAATTTCTTTGATAATCTGCATGTGACGCGGCAGCAGCGCTTTCACCAGTTTCTCATCCCAGCACTCCAGCGCTTCTGGCATCAGGGTGTGGTTGGTGTAGGCGAAGGTTTTGCTGGTAATCGCCCACGCATCGTCCCAGCTCATCTGGTGCTCATCAATCAGCACGCGCAGCAGTTCAGGAATGGCGATGGTTGGGTGCGTATCATTAAGCTGGATCACTTCAAAATCAGCCAGTTCATGCAGCTTACGGCCCGCCAGATGGTGACGGCGCAGAATGTCAGCCACGGAGCAGGCGCACTGGAAGTACTGCTGCATCAGGCGCAGCTTTTTACCCGCGGTGTGGTTGTCGTTCGGGTACAGCACTTTGGTCAGCTTTTCGGCGTCGATACCCTGCTGCTCAGCGCGCAGGAAATCACCGTCATTGAATTTGGTCAGGTTAAATGGATGCGCGTGCTTGGCCTGCCACAGACGCAGCGGCTGCGCTACGCCGTTACGGTAACCCAGCACCGGCAGATCCCAGGCTTCACCGGTAATGGTGAACGCCGGCTGCCATTCCCCTTTGACAACTTTACCGCCAATGCCCACCTGCACGTCCAGCGCGGCGTTATGACGGAACCACGGGTAGCTGCCGCGCTGCCAGTCATCCGGCGCTTCCATCTGATGACCGTCGTCGAAGGACTGACGGAACAGGCCATATTGATAATTCAGACCATAGCCAGTCGCCGACTGGCCCACGGTCGCCATCGAGTCAAGGAAGCAGGCGGCCAGACGGCCCAGACCACCGTTGCCTAGCGCCGGGTCAGTCTCTTCTTCCAGCAGATCGGTCAGGTTGATGTTGTAGGCTTTCAGCGCGTCGCTCACTCCTTCGTACCAGCCGAGGTTAAGCAGGTTGTTGCCGGTCAGGCGGCCAATCAGGAACTCCATTGAAATGTAGTTCACGTGGCGCTGACCTTTCTCCGGCTTCGCTACCGGCTGCGCGGAGAGCTGTTCTGCCAGCGCACCGCTCACAGCCTGCCACCACTGGTGGGACGTCATCTCGGTGGCGGCCTGCAAGCCAAATCGCTGCCACTGACGCGTCAGGGCAGCCTGGAATGAATCGTGATTGAAAGTAGGCTGTGACATAGCGAATTCGAATCCTTTTACATAGACATTGGCGTTAGTGTGCCTGGCTGAATGAGGGACTTCCTCATCCCGTCCAGGATTAGACAGGGAGGAGTCGCAGGGATGAGCGAAAAGTGTGATCACCGCCACTATAACGTTAGCCGTTGGCGGTAATTTCGCTCAACTTTCATACAGCAAGGAGCATCCTTGTTCAGGAGGTCAGTGTCGCGGATCGCATCAAAGATATCTTCGGGCCGGGTCATAAAATGAAATGGCGTTTTGCGATAAATATGTAAATAAGGAAATGATTTCGTCACTAAATAAGCAACAAATTAATACGTATTATTTCTACGGAAATTTACGTGAACTGAATTTTTTTTAACGCCATTTATTTGAGTTCTTCCTCAAATATTATTTCACTCGTAACTACAACAGGTTATGTAAGCCAAGGTTTACGCACCCTGAGCGGCATTCTACGAAGATGGCATTAAATAGAAAAAATTGTGACATATAGCAAATTAGAAGACATCAAAACAGGACATAACTTGCAATACATAGTCATTTGACCGACCTTTGTATGGATTAATTACGAAGCGCAAAAAAAATCTCGTTTTCCAATCCTCACAGTGAAGTGATTAGCTATGTTGATTCCGTCAAAACTCAGTCGACCCGTCCGTCTCGATCACACCGTGATTCGCGACAGGCTGTTGGCGAAACTTTCCGGCGCGAACAATTATCGTCTGGCGCTGATTACCAGTCCGGCTGGCTATGGAAAGACAACGCTTATTTCACAATGGGCAGCAGGGATGAGCGACCTGGGCTGGTATTCTCTCGATGAAGGCGATAACCAGCAGGAACGTTTTGCCAGTTACCTCATTGCCGCTATCCAGCAGGCAACTGGAGGACACTGCGAGGCCAGCGAAAATATGGTGCAAAAGCGCCAGTACGCCAGCCTGAGCTCCCTATTCTCTCAGCTATTCATTGAATTAAGCGAATGGCAGCGACCGCTATACCTGGTCATTGATGACTATCACCTGATAACGAACCCTGTCATCCACGACGCGATGCGCTTTTTCCTGCGTCATCAGCCAGAAAATCTGACGCTGGTGGTGCTGTCACGTAACCTGCCGCAGTTGGGTATTGCCAACCTTCGCGTGCGTGACCAACTGCTGGAAATTGGCAGCCAACAGCTGTCGTTTACTCATGCAGAAACCAAACAGTTCTTCGACTGCCGCTTAGCTGCGCCGATTGAGGCCGCAGAAAGCAGCCGTCTGTGCGATGACGTTGCCGGCTGGGCCACCGCGCTTCAGCTGATTGCGCTCTCCGCACGTCAGCGTAACAACGCCACGCAGCACTCCGCGCGTCGTCTGGCAGGCATTAACGCCAGCCATCTGTCCGATTATCTGGTGGATGAAGTGCTGGATAACGTTGATCCAGAGACCCGCAACTTCCTGCTGAAAAGCTCGCTGCTACGTTCAATGAACGACTCGCTGATCGCCCGGGTAACCGGTGAAGAGAATGGTCAGATGCGTCTGGAAGAAATTGAGCGTCAGGGGCTGTTTGTGCAGCGCATGGATAATTCCGGCGAGTGGTTCAACTACCACCCGCTGTTTTGTAGTTTCCTGCGCCAACGCTGCCAGTGGGAACTGGCCGCCGAGCTGCCGGACATTCACCGCGCGGCGGCGGAAAGCTGGATGGCGCAAGGCTTCCCAAGCGAGGCCATTCATCACGCGCTGGCGGCGGGCGACCCAACCATGCTGCGCGATATTCTGCTCAACCACGCCTGGGGCCTGTTCCACCATAGCGAACTGGCTCTACTGGAAGAGTCACTCTCGGCTCTGCCGTGGGAAAGCCTGCTGGAGAACCCGCGCCTGGTGCTGCTGCAAGCCTGGCTGATGCAGAGCCAGCACCGCTACAGCGAAGTCAACACCCTGCTGGCCCGCGCCGAGCAGGAGATGACCTTTGAAATGGACTCCTCCCTGCACGGCGATTTCAACGCCCTGCGCGCCCAGGTGGCGATTAACGACGGTGACCAGGACGAAGCGGAACGCCTGTCTACGGTCGCGCTCGAAGAGCTGCCGCTGGCGAACTTTTATAGCCGCATCGTTGCCACCTCGGTACACGGTGAGGTGCTGCATTGCAAAGGTCTGCTGAGCCAGTCTATTGCCGTGATGCAGCAAACCGAACAGATGGCGCGCCGCCATGATATCTGGCATTACGCGCTGTGGAGCCTTATCCAGCAAAGCGAAATCCTGTTTGCTCAGGGCTTCCTGCAGGCTGCCTGGGAGTGTCAGGAAAAAGGCTTCCAGCTGATCCACGAGCAGCATCTTGAACAGCTACCGATGCATGAATTCCTGCTGCGCATCCGCGCGCAGCTGCTGTGGGCCTGGGCGCGTCTCGATGAAGCCGAAACCGCTGCACGAACCGGTATCGAAGTGTTGAGCGGCTTCCAGCCGCAGCAGCAGCTCCAGTGTCTGACGCTACAGGTACAGTGCTCGCTGGCGCGCGGCGACCTGGATAATGCCCGCAATCACCTGAACCGCCTTGAAAACCTGCTCGGTAACGGCGCGTACCACAGCGATTGGGTCTCCAACGCCGATAAAGTACGGGTCATTTACTGGCAGATGGTTGGCGACAAAAAAGCGGCGGCTAACTGGCTGCGCCATACGCCAAAGCCGGAGTTTGCCAATAACCACTTCCTGCAGGGCCAGTGGCGTAACATCGCCCGTGCGCAGATCCTGCTTGGCGAGTTCGACTCCGCCGAGATGGTGCTGGAAGAGTTAAACGAAAACGCGCGCGCGCTGCGCTTAATGAGCGATCTCAACCGCAACCTGCTGCTGCTCAACCAGCTGCACTGGCAGGCGGGTAACAAGAATGAAGCCCAGCGCGTACTGCTGGAAGCGTTGCAGCTTGCTAACCGCACCGGGTTTATCAGTCACTTCGTGATTGAAGGTGAAGCGATGGCGCAGCAGCTACGTCAGCTAATTCAGCTCAATACGCTGCCGGAGCTCGACCAGCACCGCGCCCAGCGCATTCTGCGTGAGATTAACCAGCACCACCGTCACAAGTTTGCCCACTTCGATGAAAGCTTCGTCGAACGCCTGCTGAATCATCCGGAAGTGCCGGAGCTTATCCGCACCAGCCCGCTCACCCAGCGTGAGTGGCAGGTTCTGGGGCTTATCTACTCGGGCTACAGCAACGAGCAGATTGCCGGCGAGCTGGATGTGGCGGCAACCACCATCAAAACGCATATCCGCAATCTCTATCAGAAGCTCGGCGTGGCGCACCGTCAGGACGCGGTACTGCACGCGCAGAACTTGCTGAAGATGATGGGCTACGGCGTGTAATTTGTGCCTGATGGTGCGGTACTTATCGGGCCTACATACGTTGTAGCCCCGATAAGACGTGGCTTACATAAAATAGCAAAGAGATAGCTGCGTCACATTAGAGAATTAACATAAGCCCAAAGTGAAAAATTAGAATACTCAGGCTGAAGGCCACCTTTTATAAATAGTGTCGTATGTTGGCACGTAATAATAAAAGGTGACCCTATGTCGGCATTAACCGAAAAAATCAGTAACAAAGAGAAGTTTGGATTTGGCCTGGGCGATGCCGCCAGCCATATCGTATTCGACTCTTCCGTTGCCATTCTTGCTTATTTCTATACGAATATCTATGGATTACCCCCGGCGGTAATGGGGACATTATTTTTAGTTGTCAGGGTATTGGACGCCATTACCGACCCGATTATGGGCGCAATTGCTGACCAGACCAAAAGCCGCTGGGGCCGTTTCCGCCCATGGTTGCTGATTATTTGCGTTCCGTTTGCCGTTAGCTGCGTACTGGTATATTCCACGCCAAACTTCGAACAAACCGGGAAAATTGTCTACGCCGTTATTGCCTATATATTTATGACCCTTATGTATACGGCAATTAATATTCCATACTGCTCGCTGGGCGCGGCTATTACCGCAGACCCACGAGAAAACCTCTCCCTGCAATCCTGGCGCTTTGCCGTCGCACCAATTGGCGGCGCAATGGGTACCGCGCTAATCCTACCGCTGGCAGACCTGATTGCTCCCGGCGACAGAGCGACCGGTATGCAGTGGGCGATGGGGATTTTCGGCGTTATCGGCTGCATCATGTTCCTGATCTGCTTTATGACCACCCGCGAACGTATTACGCCGGTGAAAGAGGAGAACCTGAACATTTTGCGCGATGTGCGCATTCTGATGAAAAACGATCAGTGGTGCGTGCTGTCGGTATATAACCTGGCAATGCTCTGTGGCGTCGTGGTTCGCGGTAGCCTGCTGGTTTATTTCGTACAATATATTTTGCAACAAGGCAGCAGCGTTATTTCCATTTTTATGCTAGCCACCACTATTGCCGCCGTCGTTGGCAGCCTGATGGCAAAATATATTGGCTCGTGGATGTGTAAAATCCGCGCCTCGGTGTGGGTTAATATCCTCAGCGCGTTATTTGGTTTGCTGTTCCTTGTACTGCCAACAGAATACTGGATGCCCGCGTTTATCGTCCACGTCGTCCTTAATATTCTTCAGGGCATTAACGCTCCGCTGCAGTGGTCCATGATTACCGATGCAAATAACTACGGTGAATGGAAAACCCAGCGTCGTATTACCGGCATGAACGTGGCAGCAAATATCTTTATTATCAAACTGGGTGTCGCCATCGGCGGTGCGTTAACCGGCTGGGGCCTGGCGTTCTATGGGTATCAGGCGGGGGTTGAGCAACAATCAGCGGAAGCCATCCGCGGGGTATTAATCCTGTTTACGGTACTACCGGCCATCTTCTATCTGATTACCGCTATCTCTATCCGCTACTACCGCCTGACGGAAGACCGCATGAACCATATCGTGGCCGATCTCAGCGAAGGTAAATTCCAGCAGCAGATGTCTTAAAATGTAGCCCGGCATCACGTCGTGACGCCGGGCTACAAGATTCAGCATAGCTCTAGCTGCACATCATTTTCCGCAATTACCTGCATCACGCCCGGCGGTGGCAAAACGTCGGTAAAGACGGCGTCCACCAGACTGATGCTGCCCATGTTCACCATCGCGTTACGACCAAATTTCGAATGGTCGACGACCAGAATCACGTGGCGGGAGTTGTCGATAATCGCGCGCTTGGTACGCACCTCGTGGTAGTCAAACTCCAGCAGCGAACCGTCGCTGTCGATACCGCTTATCCCCAGAATGCCAAAATCCAGGCGGAACTGGGAGATAAAGTCGAGCGTCGCTTCCCCGATGATCCCACCGTCCCGGCTGCGCAGTTCGCCGCCAGCCAGGATAATGCGGAAATCTTCTTTCACCATCAGCGTGTTGGCCACGTTCAGGTTGTTGGTCACAATACGCAGATCGCTGTGATTAAGCAGCGCATGAGCCACCGCTTCCGGCGTGGTGCCGATATCGATAAACAGCGCGGAGCCGTTCGGGATCTGGCTTGCCACCTTCTGGGCAATACGCTCTTTTTCTAACGCCAGGGTCGCCTTACGGTCATGCCAGGAGGCGTTCACCGAGCTGGACGGCAGCGCCGCACCACCGTGGTGACGCAGGATCTTTTTCTGATCCGCAAGGTCATTCAAATCACGACGAATGGTCTGTGGGCTTACGGAAAAATGCTCCACCAGCTCTTCGGTACTCACGTACCCCTGAAGTTTTACCAGCTCGATTATCGCGTCATGACGTTGTGTTTGTTTCATGATGAATCCCTGGAAAATTATGCTCGCTTGCGCACATTAATCGTATCGACGAAGGCCATAGCCAGGCCAATCACCAGCCCGGTGACGTGCGCGCCGTTCGCAATGGACATCCCAAAAACGTTAAACCATCCGGCAACCAGCCAGATGAGTGAAAACATAATCAGCCCGCGCGGCAGGAAAATACCGCTCTGCGGGTCACGCTCGCCGCGCAGCCAGGCATAGCCCATTAAGGCATACACCACACCGGAAAGGCCACCAAACCACGGGCCACTGAACTGGTGCTGAATAAAGCCGCTCAGCAACGCGCTTATCACGGTAATCACCACCAGTTTGCCGCTGCCAATGCGCTTTTCAACCGCACCGCCGAGGTACCACCACCATAGCAGGTTGAAGAGGATATGGACGAATGAGAAATGCATTAACGCGTGGGTAAAGTAGCGCCAGAGCTCAAATTTCAGCGAATCATCGTACGGCCAGGCAAGCCAGATCATCACCGCCTGATCGCCCAGCACGCTCATCAGGATAAACACCAGAATGCAGGCGGCCATGATGGTCATCGTCACCGGACCAGCACCGGCCTTTAGCGCGGCCAGGAAAGGGAAACGACGGTAGTGCAGGCCACTGTTGGTCTGCCCGGATTGCCAGCTTGCCGCCAGATAACGCGGGTCGGCCGGATTCGCCAGAAAACGTTCCAGCTCTTCGCGTACGCGCGTTTCCTGCGATTCATCGGAAAGCCAGACATCGCTTCGCGCATGCTGCTGGATAGTCAGAATAACGCCCTGTGTTGCCATATAGTCAACAAAAGCCTGGGCAACACGAGGGTTGGTAAAAGAGGTGATCATCAACATCAGCAGGTCGCTTCTATTCCACACAAAAGGGGACAGTATATACCCAAACCCTTACGGATGCGTTGCAGCGGCGTGCAAAGGCCGCCCAACGGGAGACGGCATCTGGAAGGGAAAAACGAGTTCAGTCCTGGAAACCGGCGTGTACCACTTCAGCTGGGAAGTGGCGATGCCAGGCATCAAAGCCACCGTCGACACTGTAAACCTGGTCGTAGCCTTGTTGTAGCAGGTACTGCGCCGCGCCTTTACTGCTGTTGCCGTGATAGCACATCACCATCACCGGGGTTTCGAAATCGTTATCGCGCATAAACGCGCCAAGCGTGTCGTTGGTCAGATGGAATGCGCCTGGGGTATGACCCATGGCAAAGCTCTGCGGGTCGCGAATATCCACCAGCACCGCATTATTCTGCTGAAGCTTCTGGTGCGCCTGTTCTACGTTAATACATTCAAACTGATCCATGGTGCTCTCTTATCGTTATGGCAGGTGTCTTGCTGACGACATTTTACCGCCAAGTGTACGTCTTCACGGTACGTAAACGCCAATATGTTATGCACATCACTCTAAAATGTTTTTTCTATGTTACCAAAAGCGCGTTTACTTGCTATTATGAGCGATAACGAACATTAATGAGCTATAACGAAAGTCTCAGAGGTAGCAATAATGGAAACCAAAGATCTGATTGTGATAGGTGGCGGCATTAACGGTGCAGGCATTGCGGCAGATGCAGCAGGACGCGGGTTATCCGTACTGATGCTGGAAGCCAGAGACCTGGCCTGCGCCACCTCCAGCGCGAGCTCAAAACTGATCCACGGCGGTCTGCGCTACCTTGAACACTACGAATTCCGCCTGGTAAGCGAAGCGCTGGCCGAGCGTGAAGTGCTGCTGAAAATGGCCCCGCATATCGCTATCCCGATGCGTTTCCGCCTGCCGCATCGCCCGCACCTGCGCCCGGCGTGGATGATTCGCACCGGCCTGTTTATGTACGATCATCTGGGCAAACGAACCAGTCTGCCGGCCTCTACCGGTTTGCGTTTTGGCGCAGAATCCGTACTGAAGCCGGAGATCGTGCGCGGTTTCGAATATTCCGACTGCTGGGTCGACGATGCGCGCCTGGTGCTCGCCAACGCGCAGATGGTGGTTAAGAAAGGCGGTGAAGTCCGTACCCGCACCCGTGCCATCTCGGCAAAACGTGAAAACGGCCTGTGGGTCGTCGAAGCGGAAGATATCGACAGCGGTGAAAAATTCCGCTGGCAGGCTCGCGGCCTGGTGAACGCCACCGGTCCATGGGTGAAACAGTTCTTTGACGACGGCATGCACCTGCCATCGCCGTACGGCATTCGCCTGATTAAAGGCAGCCATATCGTGGTACCGCGCGTGCATAGCCAGAAGCAGGCCTATATTTTACAAAACGAAGATAAGCGTATTGTCTTCGTGATCCCGTGGATGGATGAGTTCTCGATCATCGGCACCACCGACGTGGAGTACCACGGCGATCCGAAAAACGTTGAGATCGACGAGAGCGAAATTAACTATCTGCTGAAGGTCTACAACGGCCACTTTAAAAAGCAGCTCGCCCGTGAAGATATCGTCTGGACTTACTCCGGCGTGCGCCCGCTGTGCGATGACGAGTCCGATTCGCCACAGGCCATCACCCGCGATTACACGCTGGACATTCACGACGACCACGGTAAAGCCCCACTGCTGTCGGTCTTTGGCGGTAAGCTCACCACCTATCGTAAGCTCGCCGAGCACGCGCTGGAGAAACTGGCACCGTACTACAGCGGTATTGGCCCAGCGTGGACCAAAGGCGCGGTGCTACCGGGCGGTGAGATTGGCAATGACCGCGATGACTACGCGGCGAAGCTGCGCCGTCGCTATCCATTCATTACCGAATCGCTGGCCCGCCACTTTGCCCGTACCTACGGCAGCAACAGTGAGCTGATTATTGGCGAGGCGAAGGATATTGCCGGGCTGGGTGAAGATTTCGGCCATGAGTTTTATGAAGCCGAACTGCGCTACCTGGTCGAACACGAGTGGGTCCGCCGTCTGGACGATGCTATCTGGCGTCGGACCAAACAGGGGATGTGGCTCAACGCCGAGCAGCAGTCGCGTATTAGCGAATGGTTGGTGAAAACGCTGGGAAAGCCTGAAATGTCGTTGGCGTCGTGAATCTTCCCTGGGCTACGAACCCGTACTTGGTTCATGGCCCAGGCTTTAGAGTTCCCAGCAAATCGGAACACTAGCATTTATTCAACATAGCCCTCATTGCGTTCCTGCAACATCATATTGAGTAAAAATACGGCTATTTTATCTTCAATTTGGCTATCGATGGTGCGTAAACGCAACAATCCAATGCCGCAGGTTTGCAGTATGCTTTCTTTGAGTGCATCACGTTCACGCTGCTCTGAATGTTCATGTGTCCCACCATCTATCTCAATAACTGCTACAGGTTGTTTACCCACCTTGTAATAGAAAACGAAATCACAGCTCGCTCCCTGCGCCATAAATTCCTGCTGACGAGCAGTAAAGCGATCGTCCACGCAGGTAATCAGTTGCCGGAGTAGAATCTGGGAATGCACGGTAAGAGAATGATAAGCCGGTTGTTGGAGAGCATCACGGATCAACTGAGCCGCAATTTGCTCAGAACGAAAGCGGGAATCCTTTACATTGAGCCTAGCTTTCAACTTCTCCAGTGAATGATCATATTCTTGATACAGCAGGTCAAAAGCGCTAACCACTGGGCTATGGTGTATTTGTTCATTATCCGCGTAGTAGGTCATATAGCGAATAAGCGCAGCAATATGCTGATTATTAACAGTGAAAACGTTATTCCCCGTCACCAGCGTAAAGTGTTTTTGCGCACGTGAAACCGCAACGTTAATTAACTGGGGATCATCAACAAAATTAATCGCCCTTTCATTGGCTTTCTTATCAAGCACCGTGGAAAAGACAATCTCTTCGCATTCTCGTCCCTGGAATTTATGCACTGTCGCGCTAATGAACGCCGGATCAAGTGCGCGGCCAGAAAGCACTACCTGCGCATTATAGGGGGCAATGAAGCCACGGCTGCCTGCATCATCCCAGCTTACTACGTTTAATGACTCCAGCTCGCGCAAATTACTATTGCGTCGTTCATGATTACCTCTGGCCGTTACCACTAACGATAGTGCTGATTCTCCGTTATCTCTGGTCATCGCAATAAGTTCATTATCATAGAATTGCTTATTACAGAATTGGATAATTTTAGGATGGCAACGATAGTGCTCCTTCAAAAGTGTTACCGGCAGCGCATCGCCATAAAGAGAAAACATTGAATCCAGTAAACTTTTTTCGACACAATCGTAGTGTGCGGAAGGAGCTGGGCCGGAGTGCTTATCCGGAACATGAGGCAGCTGTTTACGATCACCCACAACAATCACATTTCTGGCACAAGCAAGTGCCAGAATGCCAGGCACAATATCCTGCTGGGATGCTTCATCGATAATGACATAATCCAGTAATGTACCTGCAGACAGTGAGTTAATAATCGAATGTGTGCTGCTACCAATTATCGGATAACGTTGCAAAAAGGCATCGAATTCTTTCTGGTAGTTATCAGTACTAAATTGCGTATTTGTAACTATCGATTGCCGTAGATGCTCACGTAAAAAGTCCATCGAATCCTGAGTGAATTTTTTTTGTAAGGCTAAAGCGTTAGCCGCTTCCAGAATACTCTCGCTTTCAGCCAGTGATTTACGAGCCTGACGCAAGCGGGTGATATAATAATAACGTTGTAAAGCAAAGAAGAAAAATTGTCTCTTTTCTGTATTTTCCAACGGACGTGAATTTAAAATACCAAATTTAAAAAACAGCTTAAAACGATCACGCCAGCGAATATTTCCCGGTGGCAGTGACTGCACATAAACCATCGCATCAGTTATTTTATTATTTAAAATTCGATAGTTTTCAACATTCGGTAAAGAATGGATGCCTTGGTTATGTAACCACTGATTGAGATATTTTTCTTCAATACACAACTCATCAATCTCAGCACGTCGCTGTGCTATGTCATTTTGCGCTCGCAAGGTACTTTTTATCTGCTTAAGCTGCTGAGTTATAGCGCTGATATCGGGAACAACAATTGGCACATGTTGAGGTACCACTGGCTGGGAAGCAAAAAATGCGTCCCTATTATCAGCACTACCTAAACGGGCAACGACATAATCCAATCCAACCTTTTCCAGTTTTTCGTAGACGTTTGTTACTGCCGTATTGTTATTAGAAACTACAGCGACACTGCCGTTGTTTAATAAAATATTGGCGAGAATATTCAGGATAGTCTGAGTTTTTCCGGTCCCTGGCGGTCCTTCTATCACTGATATTTGAGAGCTAAATGCCTGTTCAACGGCGTTGAGCTGACTTTCATTCATGCCGAAGGGAAAAACCAGATTTTCGGGCTTGCACCGGGCTGCATTATTTCCGTTAGCGTAGGCTTCAAGTACCGTGTCAGGATGCGCCACGACTTTATCCAACTGTCGGAGTATATTCTCAATAATAGGCCGCTGACTGTGGCTGGCATTCGCGACTCGTCGTTCGGCAACATGACGGAAGTAGCTGAAAACGGAACCTTTTTTTAAATCGGTTGCTAATAAGAACCGTACATCTTTAGCCGCCATCACTTCACAGGGTTTATCATCTGCGTAATAAATAATTGCGTATTTATCACCAACTATCTCTGCATGCTCAATAGCCTGAATACCAGGATTATTTTTTTGGATTAGCAGCGTACCGTTGGCACGTACTGTGGGATCAATGCTACAGACGCTAAACGGATATGTATATTGTTTGCCTGAATGAAAATGACAGGTCAGCTCAATGCGTTTTCTGCCTGGATGATAGTTCATAGTCCAGTCAGAGAGCTGTGTTGTTCTATTTTCCCCGTTGATACGGATGGTAGCCATTCACTTCTCCATAAGGCGGGCGTTTATGCTCCTCGCCCAGATTCCCATCTTTACAGTAATAAACCGTATATCATCGATATACAGCCCTTCTTCATTAACAGGCCATTCGACCTTGAGAAACACTGAGTATATAAGCTAAAACAACTAATCTATCCTCACTTCTTTAATATTTCGAGCATAAAAAAACGGAACCAACTGGTTCCGTTTTATGACGCTATAAAAAACTACAGTCTCACCGGCTCAATGTGCCAGATATTCTCCGCATACTCCTGGATCGTGCGGTCAGAAGAGAAGTAGCCCATGTTGGCGATGTTGAGCATCGCTTTGGTGGTCCACTCTTCAGGTTCCAGATACAGCTCGTCAACCTTGTCCTGGCAGTCCACATAGCTGCGATAGTCCGCCAGCACCTGGTAGTGGTCACCGAAGTTAATCAGCGAATCCACCAGGTCACGGTAGCGGCCCGGCTCGCTCGGGCTGAACACGCCAGTGCCGATTTGCGTCAGAACCTGACGCAGCTCTTCATCCTGCTCGTAGTAGTCGCGCGGGCTATAGCCTTTGCGACGCAGCGCTTCCACCTCTTCAGCGGTGTTACCGAAGATAAAGAAGTTATCCGCCCCAACGTGCTCCTGCATCTCAACGTTGGCCCCGTCCAGCGTACCAATCGTCAACGCCCCGTTGAGCGCGAACTTCATGTTACTGGTGCCGGATGCCTCGGTGCCCGCCAGCGAGATCTGCTCGGAGAGATCCGCCGCCGGGATGATCATCTGCGCCAGGCTCACGCTGTAGTTCGGGATAAAGACCACTTTCAGCTTGTCGCCAATTTGTGGATCGTTGTTGATCACATTCGCCACATCGTTGATCAAGTGGATAATGTGCTTCGCCATGTAGTACGCGGAAGCCGCTTTACCCGCGAAGATGTTCACACGCGGTACCCACTTCGCATCCGGATCGGCCTTGATGCGGTTGTAGCGGGTAATCACATGCAGCACGTTCATCAACTGACGCTTGTACTCGTGAATACGCTTTATCTGCACGTCGAACAGCGCGTTCGGGTTCACCACCACGTTGAGATTCTGGGCGATAAAGGCCGCGAGACGCTTTTTGTTCTCAAGCTTGGCGTGATGCACCGCCTGATTCACTTTCGGATAGTCGATATGCTGCTCTAACTCTTGCAGCTGGCTCAGGTCAGAACGCCAGGTCTGACCGATATTTTCATCCAGCACATCGGAGAGCGCCGGGTTCGCCAGCGCCAGCCAGCGACGTGGCGTCACGCCGTTGGTCACGTTGGTAAAGCGCATCGGGAAGATGGCGGCGAAGTCAGCAAACAGCGACTGCACCATCAGGTTCGAGTGCAGCTCAGAAACGCCGTTGACTTTCTTACTCACCACCACCGCCAGCCACGCCATACGCACGCGACGGCCGTTGGACTCATCGATGATCGACGTGCGGCTCAGCAGCCCGGTATCGTTCGGGTACTGCTCCTGCAACGTTTTCAGGAAGTAGTCGTTAATCTCGAAGATAATCTGCAGGTGACGCGGCAGAATCTTGCCGAGCATATCGACCGGCCAGGTTTCCAGCGCCTCGCTCATCAGCGTGTGGTTGGTGTACGAGAAGACCTGACAGGTGACGGTGAACGCCTCATCCCAGCTAAACTTGTGTTCGTCAATCAGCAGGCGCATCAGCTCAGGAATTGACAACACCGGGTGGGTGTCATTGAGGTGAATGGCAATTTTATCCGCCAGGTTGTCATAGGTTTTATGCAACATGTAGTGGCGGCTTAAAATATCCTGCACCGTGGCCGAAACCAGGAAGTACTCCTGACGCAGACGCAGTTCGCGCCCAGAGTAGGTCGAGTCATCCGGGTAGAGCACGCGGGACACGTTCTCGGAGTGGTTTTTATCTTCCACCGCCGCGAAATAGTCGCCCTGGTTAAACTTACCGAGGTTGATTTCGCTACTGGCCTGCGCGTTCCACAGACGCAGCGTGTTGGTCGCGTCGGTATCGTAGCCCGGGATAATCTGGTCGTAAGCCACCGCCAGAATCTCTTCTGTTTCCAGCCAGTGGCTGGTTTTGCCTTCCATCTGCACGCGGCCGCCGAAGCGAACCTTATAGCGCGTGTTGTGGCGCGGGAACTCCCACGGGTTACCGTATTCCAGCCAGTAGTCCGGAGACTCTTTCTGACGACCGTCGACGATGTTCTGTTTGAACATGCCGTAATCGTAGCGAATGCCGTAGCCGCGGCCCGGCAGCGCCAGGGTTGCCAGCGAGTCGAGGAAGCAGGCTGCCAGACGACCTAAGCCACCGTTGCCAAGCCCTGGGTCATTCTCTTCGTCGATCAGTTCTTCCAGGTCTAACCCCATTCCTTCCAGCGCGTTTTTCACGTCGTCATAAAGACCTAACGACAACAGCGCATTGGAAAGCGTGCGGCCAATCAAAAACTCCATCGACAGGTAGTAAACCTGGCGAGTTTCCTGGGAAAGCTGCGCGCGGTTAGAGCGCAGCCAGCGTTCAACCAGGCGATCGCGCACGGCAAACAGCGTGGCGTTCAGCCATTCGTGTTTATTCGCGATAGCCGGATCTTTCCCGATGGTAAACATCAGCTTATAGGCAATAGAGTGCTTCAGTGCCTCAACGCTGAGAGTCGGTGATGCATACGAAAAAGGTGCATTCATAACTAAGATCCCCGTAGTTAGATCAGGCGTTGATAAAGCTCACGATACGCGTGCGCAGCAACCTGCCAGCTAAAATCCATGTTCATCGCCTGCCGCTGCACGTAGCGCCAGAGAGACGGACGAGACCATAATACGAAAGCACGGCGGATAGCGCGGAGCAGCGACCAGGCATTGCTGTCTTCGAACACAAAGCCGCTGGCGATGCCATCGGCAAGGTTCTCAAGCGAACTATCCGCAACGGTGTCGGCCAGGCCGCCGGTACGGCGAACCAGCGGCAACGTGCCGTACTTCAACCCATAAAGCTGCGTTAAGCCACACGGTTCAAAGCGGCTCGGCACCAGAATCACATCTGCGCCGCCGATAATGCGGTGCGAGAACGCTTCATGGTAGCCAATCTGTACGCCCACCTGCCCCGGATGTTCCGCGGCGGCGGCGAGAAAACCTTCCTGCAATACCGGGTCGCCCGCGCCAAGCAGCGCCAACTGACCGCCCTGTTCAAGCAGGCCCGGCAGCGCTTCGAGCACCAGATCCAGCCCTTTCTGGCTGGTCAGTCGACTCACCACCGCAAACAGCGGCGCGGAGTCATCCACCTTCAGCCCCATCGCCGTCTGAAGCTGGCGTTTGTTTTCCGCTTTCCGCTCCAGCGTGTCGCGGCTGTAGCTTGCCGGTAGCAGCAGGTCTTTTTCCGGACTCCAGACGTTGTCATCAACGCCGTTGAGGATCCCCGACAGACGCCCTTCCTGATGGCGCTGACGCAGCAGTCCTTCCATCCCGTAGGCGAACTGCGGTTCGGTAATTTCCCGCGCATAGGTCGGGCTCACCGCCGTAATGTGGTCGGCGTAGTAAAGCCCCGCTTTCAGAAACGAAATCTGTCCGTGGAACTCGAGGCCATGCATGTTGAAGAACTCACCTGGCAGCTGAATCTCTTCCATGTGGTGGCTGTAGAACAACCCCTGATAGGCCAGATTGTGTACGGTAAAGACCGACTTCGCCGGACGCCCGCGCGCCGCCAGATAGGCCGGAGCCAGGCCCGCATGCCAGTCGTGGGCGTGTACAACATCAGGTCGCCAGAACGGGTCCAGACCGCAGGCCATTTCACTGCCGACCCAGCCTAACAGCGCAAAGCGCTTCACGTTATCCACGTAGGCGTTCAGGTTGGTGTCGTGATACGGACTCCCCGGACGATCGTAGAGGTGAGGCGCATCAATCAGGTAGATGCCCACGCCGTTATAATGTCCAAACAGCAGCGTCATGCGCCCGGCAAAGGTATCGCGACGGCTAACCACTTTGGCATCCGGGATACCGCGACGGATATCCGGGAATGCAGGTAACAGCACGCGTGCATCGGTTCCTTCGGCAATCTGTGCCGCCGGCAGCGCGCCAATCACATCCGCCAGACCGCCCGTTTTTAATAACGGGAACATCTCAGAACAAACATGTAAGACCTGCATTATCGCTCCTGTTTGTAGCCAAGCTGACGCAGCATCTCGCGCGTCACCAGCACGATCCCTTCGTCCGAGCGGTAAAAGCGGCGTGCATCCTCTTCCGCATCTTCACCAATCACCATCCCTTCTGGGATCACACAGGCCCTATCGATAACGCAGCGACGCAGGCGTGAGGAACGACCAACCCAGACATCTGGCAGTAAGACTGCCGAATCAATGTTACAGAATGAATTCACGCGCACGCGTGGGAACAGCACTGACTGCACCACCACGGAGCCGGAAATAATACAGCCACCGGAAACCAGTGAGTTCAGGGTCATACCGTGGCTACCAGAGCGGTCCTGGACGAACTTCGCCGGCGGCAGAGACTCCATGTGCGTGCGAATAGGCCAGTCCTGGTCGTACATATCCAGCTCAGGCGTCACCGATGCCAGGTCAAGGTTCGCTTTCCAGTACGCTTCAAGCGTACCCACATCGCGCCAGTACGGTTCCGCTTGCGGGTCAGATTGTACGCAGGACAGCGGGAATGGATGTGCATAAGCCGCGCCAGCTTTGGTAATCAGCGGAATTAAATCTTTGCCAAAGTCGTGGCTGGAGTTTTCGTTAACGTCGTCGCGTTCCAGCAGCTCATAAAGGTAATCAGCATCAAAGACATAGATCCCCATGCTCGCCAGCGCCTTGGTTGGGTCGCTTGGCATGGCCGGTGGGTTCGCCGGTTTTTCCACGAAATCGATAATCTTGTCGTTTTCGTCAACCGCCATCACGCCGAACGCCGTTGCCTCTTCAATGGGCACCGGAATGCACGCTACGGTGCAGCGCGCGCCTTTTTCGACGTGGTCGATAAGCATGCGCGAGTAGTCTTGTTTGTAGATGTGGTCACCGGCCAGGATAACCACATACTCCGCCTTGTAGCGGCGAATAATATCGAGGTTCTGGGTCACCGCATCAGCGGTACCGCGATACCAGTTTTCACCGTGCATCCGCTGCTGAGCGGGCAGCAGATCCACAAATTCGTTCATCTGTTCACTGAAGAAGGACCATCCGCGCTGGATGTGCTGGACCAGCGTGTGGGACTGATATTGGGTGATAACGCCAATACGGCGAATCCCGGAGTTCAAACAGTTAGATAAAGCAAAGTCGATAATGCGGAATTTGCCGCCAAAGTGTACTGCGGGTTTTGCCCGCTTGTTGGTCAGATCCTTGAGTCGCGTACCGCGTCCGCCTGCCAGAATCAGGGCGACGGATTTAATAGGTAACTGGCGAGCCAGCATTAAGGGATCGTTTTTTTCTAGCCTAACCATGATTAACTCCTTTTGTTGCTCGTCCTTCCGGGTAATGAGGTGTCCTCGCGCGATAACGCGGGGTTCCGGGTAATTCAGAGACTATGACCTTTGAAATACGCACACTCCGTGCGCGGGCCCATGCCAGACAGCCACGACGACCGACGTGCCAGCGTCGGTGAATGGAGGAACGGCGCACCATTCCCCCTTGGGTAACGTTAAGTTTGTCGCGTCTTGCGTCGCATTGAGCGTAATGAGCCAACGATCGGAAAGCAGAATCTGCATCCGGCGCGCGCCGTGCTGCCATTCCTCGGCAGACAGCGGTTGCGCATCCTGATTGAGCCACTGGACATTGCCATCTCCTTCCTGCCACCAGCGGTCGTCCGTCAACGCGGGGATCTGCTGGCGCAGGTGAATCAGGGCGGCGGTAAAGTCCGTCAGCGCGTCATCTGCGTTTTCCCAATCGAGCCAGGTCAACGTATTGTCCTGACAGTAGGCATTGTTGTTACCTTGCTGGCTGTGACCGTGTTCATCACCGGCCAGCAACATTGGCGTTCCCTGCGATAACAGCAGCGTTGTCAGCAGCGCCTGAACGCTTTTTTGCCGACGTGCCATTACTTCCAGGTTTGCTTCCAATCCTTCGATACCATGATTATTGCTATGGTTATTGCTAGTGCCGTCACGATTCTCTTCACCGTTAGCATCGTTGTGCTTGCCGTTAAAGCTGACACAGTCGCGCAGGGTGAATCCATCGTGGGCGGTCACCAGATTTATCGTCGCGCGAGGGCGACGCTCCTGATGCGCATACACGTCGCTAGAAGCGGCGAAGCGCTGGGCAAAATCCCCCAGCGACAGCGACTCTTCAAGCCAGAAGCGACGCATGGCATCCCGGAAATGGTCGTTCCATTCGCTGAAGGCCGGCGGGAAATTCCCTACCTGATAGCCGCCTTCACCGATGTCCCACGGTTCGGCAATCAGCTTTACCGTGGAGAGCACCGGGTCGTCATGAAGCGCGTTGAACAGCGGCGCATCCTGCCGATAGCCCGGCGTACGGCCCATCACCGGCGCTAAATCAAAACGAAAACCGTCAACGTGGCAGACGTCGACCCAGAAACGCAGGCACTGACGCGCGTATTCCACGACGCCAGGGTGACTGAGATTCAGAGTGTTACCGCAGCCCGTCCAGTTGTGATAATCGCCGTCTTCCCGTAACCAATAATAGCTACGATTATCAATCCCCCGCAGAGAGAAGGTCTGGCAATGCAGATCCAGCTCGGCGCTGTGGTTCAACACCACATCAAGGATCACTTCAATACCGGCTTTGTGCAGCGCTTTTACCGCATCGCGAAACTCATCCAGCGCATGCTCAGGCGCGCTGGCGTAACGCGGCGACAGCGCAAACATCGCCAGTGGGTTGTAACCCCAATAGTTTCTCAGCCCCATGCGTTGCAGCCGCTGCTCGTTGCCGAAATGCGCCACCGGCATCAGCTCCAGCGCGGTAATGCCAAGGCGCTTGAGGTAGGCAATCATCACCGGGTGACCAAGCGCTTTGTAGGTGCCGCGAATCGGTTCCGGCAGCCCGGGGTGACGGTAAGTCAGCCCTTTGACGTGCGCTTCGTAGAGGACCGTTTTGCCCCACGCGGTGCGTGGGGCAGTATCGTCTTGCCAGTCGTAGGTCAGGTCGACGACGACCGATTTCGGCGCAATCGCCGCGGTATCGTGGTCGTCCGGTTCGTCGTAACCGCCGTGAAAATGCAGGGAGTCATCCGGTTCACCCTTGGCGCTGAAGCAGCATGGGTCCAGCAGCAGCTTCGCCGGGTTAAACCGGTGCCCCTGCTGGGGGTTCCACGGGCCGTGCACCCGATAGCCGTAACGTAAGCCAGGACGCGCATGGGGCATATAGCCATGCCAGACGTCACCGCTGCGTGCGGGTAAATCATAGCGTGTCTCCGTGCCCTGCGCGTCAAACACGCACAGTTCTACCCGCTCCGCATGTGCCGAGAAGAGCGTAAAGTTTACGCCTTCACCGTCATAGCTTGCGCCGAGCGGCGCGGGCTTCCCTGCGGCGAGTTGGCTCATGTTTAATCCCCTTCCCGAACTAACCAGATGGTCGACAGCGGCGGCAGCGTCAAACTCAGCGACTGCGCACGGCCATGGCTTTCAATCGCATCGCTCTGCACCAGCCCGCCGTTCCCGGCATTGCTGCCGTGATAGTGGGCGGAGTCGGTGTTGAGCACTTCGCGCCAGCGGCCCGGCTGATTAATGCCGAAGCGGTAATCCTGACGCGGTACCGGCGTAAAGTTGCTGACCACAATCACTTCATTGCCCGCTTTGTCACGACGGACAAAGGCAAACACCGAGCGGGCGTGGTCATCGACCACCAGCCACTCGAAGCCGTACGGGTCAAAGTCCAGCTCGTGCATCGCTTTGTGGTGACGATAAGTATGGTTGAGGTCACGCACCAGGCGCTGTACCCCGTTATGCCAGTTGTCGTCGCCTTCCAGCAGATGCCAGTCGAGGCTGCCATCAAAGTTCCATTCGCGGCCCTGAGCAAACTCATCGCCCATAAACAGCAGCTTTTTGCCCGGGAAGGCGAACATCCAGCCGTAGTAGGCGCGCAGGTTGGCAAATTTCTGCCACGCGTCGCCCGGCATACGGTCCAGGATAGATTTCTTACCGTGAACCACTTCGTCATGCGACAACGGCAACACGAAGTTTTCCGTGTAGTTGTAGAGCATGCCGAAGGTCATTTTGTCGTGATGGTACTGGCGGTGAACCGGGTCGAGCTTCATGTAGTCCAGGGTGTCGTGCATCCAACCCAGGTTCCACTTAAACCAGAAGCCCAGTCCGCCCATATCAGACGGACGCGATACGCCCGCAAAGTCGGTCGACTCTTCCGCCATGCTCACCGCGCCGGGAACCTGCTCACCCAACACGCGGTTGGTCTGACGCAGGAACTCAATCGCTTCGAGGTTTTCACGACCGCCGAACTCGTTCGGGATCCATTCGCCCTCTTTACGACTGTAGTCGCGGTAAATCATTGATGCCACCGCATCGACGCGCAGCGCATCAATGCCGAAGCGTTCCACCCAGTACAGGGCGTTGCCCACCAGGAAGTTGGTCACTTCGCGGCGGCCATAGTTGTAGATAAGGGTATTCCAGTCCTGATGATAGCCTTCGCGCGGGTCGCCATGCTCATACAGGTTGGTGCCGTCAAACTCGGCCAGCGCGAAATCATCAGACGGAAAGTGACCTGGCACCCAGTCGAGGATTACGTTCAGGCCCGCAGCGTGTGCGGCATTGATAAAGTAGCGGAAATCTTCGCGGGTACCGAAACGGCGGGTTGGGGCATAAAGCCCGGTTGGCTGGTAGCCCCAGCTTCCGTCAAACGGGTGCTCGTTTACCGGCAGCAGCTCCAGGTGGGTGAAGCCCATCCATTTGGCGTACGGCACCAGCTGTTCTGCCAGTTCGCGATAGCTCAGCCAGTAGTTGTTGTCGGTATGACGACGCCAGGAGCCCAGATGCACCTCATAGATAGAGATAGGGGCATCAAGCTGGTTAGCCTTTTTGCGTGCTTCGCTCTGTTCAACCTTTGGTGGTAAGCCACAAATCAGCGAGGCCGTTTCCGGACGCATTTGGGCTTCGAACGCATAGGGGTCGGCTTTAATCCGCAGCGCGCCGCGGGCATCGATCATCTCGAATTTATAGAGCTGACCGTTGTGCGCTCCCGGAATGAACAGCTCCCAAATCCCCGTCTCCTGACGCAGGCGCATCGGGTGACGGCGACCGTCCCAGTAGTTGAATTGACCGACTACCGACACGCGGCGGGCGTTAGGCGCCCAAACGGCAAAGCGCGTACCGGTAACGCCATCCACGGTATCCGCATGCGCGCCCAGCTTTTCATAGGGGCGTAAGTGGGTACCTTCAGACAGCAACCATGCGTCCATTTCTGGAAGCAGCGGGCCAAAGCGGTAAGGATCGTCAATGAGGTTCTGTTGGCCATGCCAGACGACTGCCAACTGGTAACGGAAGAAATTTTTACGACGCGGCAGTACGCCACAAAAGAAACCACGTGAGTCCACGCAATCAAGTTTACCGACTTTACGTCCTGTTTTAGGTTCAATCACCCAAACATCGGTCGCGTCGGGCAGCAATGCTCGGACTTCCAGTCCCGCTTCCGTTTGGTGCATACCCAGTACGGAAAAGGGATCCGCAAAATGGCCTGCGATCAACGCATTAATCACGTCTCTATCAACACGATCAGACATGCTTCATCATCCTTAGTTTTTGTATCGCCTCAATCCACTGTAAATGGCGATATTTTGTGACCTGAACGGCGCAGCACAAAGTCGTGTGCTCTCTCGGCTCCGTTCAACCTTCAGTCAAGGTAACAGACCTTGATTAAAGCATAGCCAACGCTTTACCTGACTCCTGAGAGAAAAATTAACATCACTGCGTTTACTCCTTGTATTACGCAAAAAAAAGGGGTGGTTCGCCACCCCTCATCGATTAACAAATGTTTATGCCAACTGGCGTAGCATACGACGCAGCGGCTCCGCTGCGCCCCACAGAAGCTGGTCGCCAACGGTAAACGCTGACAAATACTCCGGCCCCATGTTCAGTTTGCGCAAACGTCCAACTGGCGTGGTCAGCGTACCGGTGACCGCCGCTGGCGTCAGTTCACGCATGGTAATTTCACGGTCGTTAGGAACAACTTTCGCCCATGGGTTGTGCGCGGCCAGTAATTCCTCTACAGAACTTATGGAAATATCTTTTTTCAATTTCAGCGTGAATGCCTGGCTGTGGCAGCGCAGCGCACCAACGCGCACGCAAAGACCGTCAACCGGGATAACGGAAGAGGTGGCGAGAATTTTGTTGGTCTCAGCCTGGCCTTTCCACTCTTCGCGGCTCTGGCCGTTATCAAGCTGTTTGTCGATCCACGGAATCAGGCTGCCTGCCAGCGGAACGCCGAAGTTATCGACTGCCAGATCGCCACTGCGGGTCAGGGTAGTGACCTTACGTTCGATCTCGAGGATAGCGGAAGCCGGGTCAGCCAGTTCGTTGGCAACGTGATGATGCAGTTGGCCCATCTGGGTCAGCAGTTCGCGCATATGGCGCGCACCGCCGCCGGAGGCCGCTTGATAGGTTGCCACAGAAGCCCACTCGACCAGGTCGTTCGCAAACAGGCCGCCGAGGGACATCAGCATCAGGCTGACGGTGCAGTTACCGCCAACGAAGGTTTTCACGCCGTTGTTCAGGCCATCGGTAATGACCTGCTGGTTTACCGGGTCGAGAATGATGATGGCATCATTTTCCATACGCAGCGAAGAGGCGGCGTCAATCCAGTAGCCCTGCCAACCGCTTTCACGCAGCTTAGGATAGATTTCGTTGGTATAATCGCCGCCCTGACAGGTGACAATAATGTCGAGCGCCTTCAGCGCTTCAAGATCGAAAGCATCCTGAAGCTTGCCACCCGCGCTGCCGCCGAAAGTTGGCGCAGCTTGCCCTAATTGGGAAGTGGAGAAGAAGACGGGGCGAATGGCGTCAAAATCGCGCTCTTCTACCATGCGTTGCATGAGTACAGAGCCGACCATTCCGCGCCAACCGATAAAACCAACATTTTTCATAGCGTGTTTTCCTGCAGATATATGTGCTGTATATGTGAATAAGTGCCCCAGGCATCCCCTCACATTACAAAATGCAGCTAAAGTCGCAAGCAAAATTAATCAATGATTGCCTGGCGATCAGAAGTGCAACTTATCCCCTCGTCCATAGGGGACGCATTTCCTCCTACCACAGTACGCGGTCAGAGTGATGCGTAGAGCAGAAAGTCCGCAATAATTATCAGGGAATTTGAGTGATGAGTGAAATCTTTTCCGCCGCAGTTTTATTGATCCTGATTATGGATCCACTGGGAAATTTACCCATTTTTATGTCGGTGCTAAAACACACCGAACCCAAGCGCCGCAAGGCGATCATGATACGTGAGCTTTTAATCGCACTTCTACTCATGCTGATTTTTCTCTTCGCGGGCGAGAAGATTCTGGCGTTTTTAAACCTGCGCGCTGAAACGGTTTCCATCTCCGGCGGCATCATTTTATTCCTGATTGCCATCAAGATGAT
Organism: Kluyvera ascorbata ATCC 33433; assembly: GCF_000735365.1. Taxonomy (GTDB): domain Bacteria; phylum Pseudomonadota; class Gammaproteobacteria; order Enterobacterales; family Enterobacteriaceae; genus Kluyvera; species Kluyvera ascorbata. Next base: position 62,962 of record NZ_JMPL01000008.1, read on the forward strand.
TTTCCCTAGCGCCACCGGAAATAGTTCGGGGCTGCCGGCGGGTGAAGAGCCGTTTATTGTGCCGCTCGCGATTCCATTAGTGGCAGGGCCAACGTTGCTGGCGACCTTAATGCTGCTTTCGCATCAGTATCCGAATAATTTGTCGCATCTGGTGATTGCGCTGCTGATTGCCTGGGGCGGTACGGTGGTGATTTTGCTGCAGTCGTCGCTGTTCCTGCGTCTGCTGGGCGAGAAAGGGGTAAACGCGCTGGAGCGTCTGATGGGATTGATTCTGGTGATGATGGCCACCCAGATGTTCCTGGACGGTATTCGGATGTGGATGAAGGGATAAAATAATTTGGCCGGGCAGTTGCCCGGCCAACAAACGGGATATTAACTCAACAGCGTAAACGCGATCATACCGATAATGGCGCCAACCGTTCCCAGGATGGTTTCCATCATGGTCCAGGTTTTCAGCGTCTGTGCTTCGGTGGCACCGGTAAATTTACCGAACAGCCAGAAGCCCGCGTCGTTTACGTGGCTCACCACGATAGAACCGCCGCCGATACAGATAGAAAGCGCCGCTAACTGTGCGCCGCTGTAGTGCAGCTGTTCAATCACCGGCATCACCAGGCCAACCGCGGTCAAACACGCAACCGTGGCGGAACCCTGAATAATACGTACCGCTGCTGCCAGGATGAAGCAGGTCAGCGCAATCGGCAGACCCATACCGGTCAGGGCTTCACCCAATGCTGGGCCAACGCCGGAATCCACCAGCACCTGTTTGAACACGCCACCGGCACCAATCACCAGCAGGATAATCCCCGCAGGCTGCAGTGCCGCGCCGCAAATCGCCATTACTTTGTCTTTTTCCATGCCCTGACGGAACGCCAGACCATAGATAGCCACCAGGCAGGCAATCAGGATCGCGGTGAACGGGTGGCCGATAAATTCGAACCACTGATAGGTTTCTGACCCCACCGGCACGAAACGCGCGGCGACGGTTTTCAGACCGACCAGCACCAGCGGCAGCAGGATCAGCGCCAGGCTAAAGCCAAAGGACGGCATTTTGCCTTCGCCAAGGTGCGGCTCGGTGATGTCATCAGGAATGTTCAGCTCAACGTAGCGGCTGATAAAGTTGCCCCACAGCGGACCGGCAATAATCATCCCCGGAATCGCCGCACACAGGCCAATCAGAATCATCCAGCCAAAGTCAGCGTGCATCTGCGACGCCAGCAGCATCGGCGCTGGCCCCGGCAGCAGGAACGCCGCAGCGGCGGCAACGCCCGCAAATAGAGGGATCACCAGCTTCACCAGGTTCGTCCCGGTGTGGCGCGCCATTGAGAACGCGACGCTAATCAGCAGCACGATAGCCACTTCAAAGAACAGCGGCAGCGCGCAGATAAGACCAGCAATACCAATCGCATAGTGCGCACGGCTGTGGCCAAACGATTTCAGCATTTTGACGGCAATCTGATCGACCGCGCCGGTCTCATGCAGAACTTTACCGAACATCGCGCCCAGCGCGACCACGATAGCCAGGAAGCCCAGCGTACCGCCCATCCCTTTCTCCATGGTTTCCGCGATTTTAATCAACGGCATACCGGAGAAAAGCCCTGCACCAATAGAAACCACCATCAAAGCCAGGAAGGCGTGCATACGCGCCTTCATGACTAAAAACAGCAGCAGCAGAACGGAGCCAACTGCGGTTAAAACGAGCGTTAAAGTTGTCACGCGGTACGGCCTTTGTTGATCACTTCAATCGTGCTGTCGATAACGCCTTCCAGCGGCTGATCGATATCAACCACCAGTACATCGCGTTCGTCAGCGCCTGGCTCTTGCAGGGTTTCGAACTGAGTGACCAGCATCTGCGTTTTGAAGAAGTGGCCTTTACGCGCCTTCAGGCGGCTCTCAATCACGTCGAAGTCCCCTTTCAGGTAGACGAAGGAGAGATTCGGGTTACCTTCACGCAGGATGTCGCGGTACGTTTTTTTCAACGCGGAGCAGACAATCAGTGAAACTTTGTTAGTACGCTGCATGGCGAAAGCGGCGTCGTTCAGCGCCTGCAGCCACGGTTTGCGATCGTCGTCGTTCAGCGGTTCGCCGGAGGACATTTTGACAATATTGCTACGTGGATGCAGGAAGTCGCCGTCAAGGAACGCGGCGTTCAGACGGTGTGCGACTTCGCTAGCGACGGCGGATTTACCGCTACCGGATACGCCCATCAGTACATAGACGTGGTGATCGTGGTTAGTCGTGCTCAAGGCGTCCTCCTGTTGGGCACTGGCAATTCATTCGGGTTAATTGTTACGGGTAACAGTTATCGGTAACATTGTCCTGCGGGGCAAATGGATAAGCAATAACCATTCGTGCCTGAAGTGAATTCTAAGTGAATATGTGTGATCTAGTTCAAACTTGTTAGGGCTAAATAGATCCGCCCGGTGACAAAGTGAAACCTAAATCTAACATTTTTGGCGTAACCACTTCACCGCGAATACGCGCCAGCAGGCGCTCTGCGCCGATGCGCCCCATGCGTTCACGCGGGGTCAGCACGCTGGCAAGACGCGGCTCCATCACCTGGCCAATGTCATGGCCGTGGAAACCGGCAATCGCGATATCGTCCGGAATTCTCAGCCCAAGGCGCTGGCATTCAAACGCCGCGCCGACCGCCAGGTCATCGTTGGTACAGAAAATACCGTCCAGGTTCGAAAACTCACGTCGCGCCTGGCGCATCAGTTCAATGCCGGAAGTATAAGAAGACGACTGTTCTACCATCACGCTGTAGGGCGTCAGGTCCGCGTCAAGCATGGCCTGCTCGTAGCCCTTCTGTTTGATGATAGTACGTTCGTCGAGACGTGCGCCTAAATAGGCAATGTGGCGATGGCCACGGGCAATAATCGCCGCCGTCATCTGGCGCGCAGCTTCAAAGTTGTCAAAACCCACGGCGATGTCGAGGCACGGAGACTGGCTGTCCATCAGCTCCACCACCGGAATACCGGCGACTTCAATCATCTTCAGGGTGCGTGGAGTGTGGTTACGTTCGGTGAGAATCAGACCGTCAATATTCCAGGAGAGCATCGATTCCAGACGCTCCTGCTCCATTTCCGGCTTGTAACCGTAGTGCGCCAGCATAGTCTGGTAGCCGTGGGCGTCGGTGACGCTTTCCACGCCGCGAAGCACCTCTGCAAAGACCTGGTTGGTTAACGACGGCAGCAGCACGCCAATAGCGCGGCTGGTCGCGTTGGAGAGAATATCGGGAGCCCGGTTGGGGATATAACCCAAATCATCAAGAGCCGCCGCAATTTTGCCGCGTAACGCCACGGAAACCTGTTCCGGGTTACGGAGAAAACGGCTAACCGTCATTTTGGTTACGCCAACGCGATCGGCAACATCCTGAAGTACGGGTCTTTTCTTTTTCATCGTCCGGAGGTAAGCAAAGGTGAAATATTGCTGAAGTTTACCACGGAGATGGCGCAACCTCCCCGCAAGATTAGGGAGGTTGCGTGATTTATTTAAGCCGGATCAAACTGGCGGCAGATCGAAGAGTAAAATTTCACTTTCGCTATCTGCGTGAACAGAAATCGCCTGCTCGTCCCAGATGGCCAGACCATCGCTGGTGGTGGCTTTGGTGCCGTTGATGCTCACTTCGCCTTTTACTACCTGAATCCACACGCGGCGGTCAGCGGCAATCTGATGCACCGACTGCTCGCCTTTCGCCAGCGCCCAACGGTACAGCTCCATATCCTGGTACACCTTCAGCGAGCCTTCACGAGCATCCGGAGACAACACCAGCTGTTTGCCCTGAAGGGCGTCGAAGCGGCGCTGTTCGTAGCGCGGCGTGATGCCGGTTTTTTCTGGAATGATCCAGATCTGGTACAGGTGCAGCTTATCGGTGGCGCTTGGGTTGTACTCGGAGTGACGAATACCGGTACCCGCGCTCATAATCTGGAACTCGCCCGCTGGAACCTGCTCTTTGTTCCCCATGCTGTCCTGGTGCTCAACGGCGCCTTCCAGAACATAGGTCAGGATTTCCATGTCTTTATGCGGGTGAGTACCGAAACCCTGGCCTGCATCAATCACGTCATCGTTAATCACGCGCAGTGCCGAGAAGCCCATGTAATTCGGGTCGTAGTAATCGGCAAACGAGAAGGTATGCCAGGAATCCAGCCAACCATGATTCGCATGACCACGTTCATTTGCTTTGCGTAAGAAAATCATTTTTTACCCCCTCATGTTTTCGATGAAACAAGTTTGGACGTAAACCGCTCAGGATGATAGTGGGTGAAAATTGACTCCTCTGTTCAAAAAATATGAACAAGAACGGAGGAGCCCTGTTTGCTTATTTGGTGAGGCTTATCGTGGCAGGAGCAGGCTGTTCAAAGGCCCGTTCAAGCAGTTCCATATTGGTCAGAGCCTCAGTTTCCTTGACAAAATTCGGCGTGCCGTTTGTCAACGTCTGGTACAGCGCATCGTACACGCGACCGTAGTCACCGCGCTCCGCCTGCCACTGCTCTTTCACCGTATCGCCCGCGTCGTTGACGTATTCCAGGTAAGAGACAGAGTCGTCCGCCGCAAAATTCGCATCGCCCGGCATAATGCCCGCTTTAAGGCTGGTTTCCTGCTGGTCGATACCGTATTTCACAAACGACCCTTTGGTGCCGTGAACGATGAATTTCGGGTAGTCGATTTTCACCAGGTGGCTGGTTTTAACGATAGCCTTCAGGTTGCCGTAGTAGAGCTGCGCTTCAAAGGTGTCGTCCGGGTTGGCCGGGTTGCGCAGGCTGCGGATATCGTAGGAAGCGTGATCCGGGCGGCCGAACAGCGAGATTATCTGGTCCATGGTGTGCACGCCCAGGCCATAAAACGCGCCATCCTGCGGGCGGCCCGGCTGAGTTGGTGATTCCGGGCGGTAGTAATCGAAATGGCTTTCCACTTCCACAATCTCACCCAGCTTGCCGCTTTCAATGGCTTTTTTCGCGGCCAGGAAGCAGGAGTCAAAGCGGCGGTTCTGGTATGGAGACACCGTCAACCCTTTGCTTTTCGCCAGCGCAAAGAGCGTTTTAGCTTCGGCAAGCGTGGGCGTAAACGGCTTTTCCACCAGCACGTTCTTGCCCGCTTCCAGCGCCTTTTTTGCGTATTCGAAGTGGCTATCGGCGTGGGTACACACCACCACCAGTTTCACCTGCGGGTCATTCAGAATGTCGTCCAGTTCGCTGGTGAAGTGAATATGTGCGTACTGCGGCGCCTGCTCGTCCGCTTTTGGGCTGCGACGATAGATATGCGCGACATGCCAGTCCGCTTTTCGCTCAAGAACATAAGGAAGATGATAACGGGTGGCGCTTTTGCCAAAACCGATAAAGGCACAGTGCAGAGTCATGGTTCAGTCCTTTTGAAATGTTTGCTGAACACCATAGCGCACCTTGCAGTGAAATGAATCCCCGTGGGGCTAAAAATAGGCCAAGGGAATACGTGGAATGCGGCTTATAAGAATCACAAATAACTCCATAATAAATAACGGGTTAAATTCCTAAAACCATGCAAAAACGTTGACCGCCCCGGGCAAATTCTGGATAAGAGTGCCTGTGAAATAAGGAGTATTTCTCAACGAAATTCCGCTAATGGAGTCACCACCAATTGCTCATGGGAAGAGAGTTTCTCGCCGTTAACTGCACCATTTTTTTCTGGCTACTCGCGCTGATAGCCTGGTTTTTCAACGTCTCCTCTCTGGCGTGCTTGTCCGGTGCATGTTCCCTCTCCTCTTTTGTCCTCCATATCAAACTAAATCAGGCCAGCCACATGTTTAAAAAGAATAAGTCCACAGACGTTACCCCTTCCCCATCACCATCATCCATTCCACTCCCTTGCGAAGAAAAAGAGTCGACCGGCACCAAAAAACAGGACCCGACGGTGATAGCGAGCAACGTGTGCTTTGAGGGGAATATTGCCTCAAGCGGGCATGTCTACATTTATGGCTCGTTGAAAGGCAACATTGAGGCCGGAGACGGGCTGATAAAAATCATTCACGGCGGGCTAGTCGAGGGCAACATCACCTGCAGGGAGCTTATCATCGACGGTAACGTAGTGGGGCAATGTCGCAGCCAGTCGCTGGAAATCGCCGAAAATGGTTATGTACTCGGCACCATCGCTTACAACCATCTGGCCATTAAGAAAGGCGGGAAATTCTCCGGCCAGGCCGAAATTCTACCCACTGAAACGGGGAAAAATAATGTGCCTGGTTTTACTCATGAGACCCCAGCATCCGTAGGCATCAGCAAGGCAGCAGAAAAAAATGACAAAAAAAAGCCAGCTTAAAGCTGGCTAAAGTAATACTGGAAGCAATGTGAGCAATGTCGTGCTTTCAGGTTCTCCGCAAGGACGCCCTGAACGCAGGACAATAATAATCATTCTCATTCTCACTTGTCCAACGTTTTTTGCAAAAAAAGCTAATTGACGCACATTTCAAAATCAATGATGTTAAAAGGGACTTTTAAACCACAAAGGAAAAGAGAATGAGTGACATCGTGATTCGCCACGCTGAACCTGAAGATTACGACGCAATCCGTCAGATCCATGCCCAGCCAGAGGTGTATCACAACACGCTACAGGTCCCTCATCCTTCCAACCATATGTGGCAAGAACGGCTAGCCGACCAGCCCGGTATTAAACAGCTCGTTGCCTGTATCGGCGAGCAGGTGGTTGGGCACCTCTGCATCGCCGTTGCCCAGCGCCCTCGCCGCAGCCATGTCGCCGATTTTGGTATCTGCGTCGACGCCCGTTGGCAAAACCGCGGCGTCGCCATCGCGCTGATGCGCACCATGATCGATATGTGCGACAACTGGCTGCGCGTCGACCGCATTGAGCTGACGGTGTTTGTCGATAACGCGCCGGCGGTGGCGGTTTATCAGAAGCACGGGTTTGAGATTGAAGGTACGGGGAGGAAATATGGGCTGCGCAACGGGGAGTATGTGGATGCGTATTTTATGGCGCGGATGAAGGGGTAAGCCCTCACCCTAACCCTCTCCCAGAGGGAGAGGGGACCGTATAGTGCTGCCTTTAAGTAAGTAATCTATCCTGCCCTTCTCTCTTCCAGGGAGAAGGCTGGGGTGAGGGTAAACTAATACCCCGCCGTCAAATCATCCGGTGAACGCGGGTCCGACGCGCCATATAGCGTGCCATCCGGGTCCACCATAATGCTCTGCGTGCTGCCCATCGCCTCTTTCACCGCCACCTTCTGCCCCTTGGCTTCCAGCAGCTTCAGCGTATCCGGGCTAAACCCCTTCTCCACCCGCAGCTCGTCCGGCAACCACTGATGGTGGAAGCGCGGCGCGTTGGTGGCTTCCGCCACGTTCATGCCGAAATCGATGGAGTTCACCACCATTTGTAGCACCGTGGTGATAATCCGGCTGCCGCCCGGGCTACCGGTGACCAGCCAGGTTTTCCCGTCTTTGACCACAATCGTTGGCGACATCGATGAAAGCGGACGTTTCTTCGGCCCGACCGCGTTGGCATCGCCGCCCACCAGCCCGTAGACGTTCGGTACGCCCGGCTTGGCGGAGAAGTCATCCATCTCGTTATTCATCAGAATGCCGGTATTGCCCGCCACGATGCCGGTACCAAAAGTGGTGTTGAGGGTGTAGGTCACTGCCACCGCGTTACCGTCTTTATCCACCACCGAGAAATGCGTGGTCTGGTTACTTTCGTACGGTGCCAGCTTGCCCGGCTTAATCTGGCTGGACGGTTTGGCCTTGTTGATATCAATCTGGTCGGCAATAGATTTGGCGTAGGCTTTATTGGTCAGCGCCTGCCACGGCACCTTCACGAAGTCCGGGTCGCCGAGGTATTCCGAGCGATCGGCGTAGGCGTGCTTTTCAGCTTCTGCCATCAACTGCATCGCGTCGGCGCTGCCGAAGCCGTATTTATGCAGGTCGAAGTTTTCGAGAATATTGAGGATCTGCACGATGTGGATCCCGCCGGAAGACGGTGGCGGCATTGAAAAGACTTCGTAACCACGGTACTCGCCGCTAATGGGCGTACGCTCAACCGCCTTATAGTTTGCCAGATCCACCTTAGTCATCAGGCCGCCGTTTTTATGCATCTCCTCGGCAATCTGGTCGGCAATCGCCCCTTTGTAGAAGGCATCCGGGCCATTTTCAGCAATCAGTTCCAGGCTTTTCGCCAGGTTGGCCTGCACCAGCTTATCGCCCTTTTTAAGCGGCTCACCGTCTTTCCAGAAAATAGCTTTGCTATTGGCATGATGAGGCAGCACTTCACTGCCGTAGGTTTTGAGATCGTCAGCCAGCGCGTCATTAACCACGAATCCGTCTTTGGCGAGTTTAATCGCTGGGCTTATCACTTTATTGAGCGGCATCGTGCCGTACTTCTCCAGCGCCAGTGAGAAGCCGGCCACCGTGCCCGGCGTGCCGGAAGCCAGATGTGAGGTCAGCGATTTTTTGCTGTCTGGGTTGCCATGATCGTCGAGGAACATGTCGCGGGTCGCCTGTTCCGGCGCCATTTCACGGAAATCAATCGCCGTGGTTTTGCCCTCTTTGGTCCGCAGCATCATAAACCCGCCGCCGCCGATATTCCCCGCCTGCGGATGAGTGACCGCCAGCGCGTAACCCACGGCCACCGCCGCATCCACGGCGTTACCGCCCTGGCGCAGAATCTCTACGCCCACGCGCGTAGCGGTAGCATCAACCGAAGCCACCATGCCATGCTGGGCACGTACGGGATGAAAGACATCCTCCTCAACCCCGTAGGAAACCGGCGGCGGTGGAGGGGCAGAAATCGCGCTAAAACAGCTTCCTGACAGCAGAGCAGCAAGGGCCACCCGGCGTAAAAACGTCGGCATTATTGTCATCATCATTCTCCAGAGAGTGCGGTGAGGTCCCCACTAAGCCTGGTTCATAATGCTGAAATAATCCTCGTTACGGTGGGAAAGGAGTAAACTTAAGAAATCCCCTACAAGGAGGAAAGACGATGAAACGATTACTGATTCTGGCGGCGTTGCTGCCGTTCACCGCGCTGGCCGCGCCGCTGAACATCGACAACAACCCGAACCAGCCGGGCTACGAGATCCCAAGCCAGCAGCGGATGCAGACCCGTATGCTTAACCAACAGCAGCAGCAAAAAAGCATGCTGAACCAGCAGCGCCAGGTGCAGACGCAGCAGCAACAGCAGCATCTGCAAAACCAACTGAACGCCAACCAGCAGCGCGTGCAGCAGTCGCAGCCAGGCATGCTAAATCAGCAACAGCAGCCGCTGCCCAATAACAACGGCGGCATGCTGAAGCCGTATTAAGGCTGGAAGTCAGGGCCGATAATATCAATCGCATCGGTACAGATGCAGTCAACACCCCAGCGCAGCAGTTCGGCGGCGCGCTGGGGGTTATTCACGGTATACACCAGAATCCGCAGCCCCGCTTCACGCAGCGCATCGACCCGCGCTTCATCCAGCAGTCGATGGTTGAGGTGAATCGAAACGCATCCCAGGCGTGTCGTCAGTTCGCGCCAGTCGTCACGCCACTCATCCAGCAGTAAGCCACGCGGCAGCTCCGGTGCGGCAAGCTGGGCGGCTTCCAGCGCATCAATTTCAAACGACGACAGCAGCGGTGGGGTCATGTCAGCCCACAGTTCGCGGGCAGCCAGCGCCACCACTTTACCGGTCAGCGTTCCGCAGCCGGTGGTCGGTTTAATTTCGATATTCGCCATCATGCCGTGCTGACGGCAGCGTTCCGCCACCTGCGACAGCAGCGGCAGCGGTTCATCCTTGAAGCTGCTGTTAAACCAGCTACCGGCATCCACACGCAGCAATTCCTGCCAGTTCAGTTCTCCGGCGACGCCCCAGCCGTTGCTGGTGCGTTCGAGGTTGTCGTCGTGCAGCAGGAAAATCTGCCCGTCTTTCGACAGCTTGGCGTCAAACTCAATCATGGTATGACCGTAGCGTGCGCCAACGTCGATTGCCGCCAGGGTGTTTTCCGGCGCTAACTTACCGCCGCCACGGTGGGCGACGATGTGAGGATAAGGCCAATTGCTCATACGCGTAATCCTGTCTCACCTTCAAAGAGGTGCAAATGATCGTCCGGCAGATGCAGCCACAGCGTGGTGCCCGCGTGCGGACGCTGCTGATGCGGCAAGCGCACCACCATTTTCTGCTCACCAAAGCGGCCGTGGGCCAGGTTATCGGCGCCGAGAATTTCCAGCGTATCCATCACCAGCGGCACGCCGCCTTCGGCCTGCGAGCTTAGCGCAATATGTTCCGGGCGGATACCCAGCGTCATGCGGCGGCCGGCGTATTCACGTTGCGAAGCTGGCAGCGGCAGCTGCATGCCGTTTTCCAGCACGAAGCGCGAGCCGGACTCATCAATCTGACCGTCCAGCAGGTTCATCGCCGGGCTGCCGATAAAGCTCGCCACAAAGCGGCTGGCCGGCTTCTCATACACTTCCACCGGCGTACCAATCTGCTCGGCAATGCCTTTGTTCATCACCATCACCCGCTGGGCGAGGGTCATTGCTTCTACCTGATCGTGGGTGACGTACAGAGAGGTGGTTTTCAGGCGGCGGTGAAGCTGCTGTAATTCCAGGCGCATCTGCACGCGCAGCTTAGCATCAAGGTTGGAGAGCGGTTCATCAAACAGGAACACCGCCGGGTCACGCACAATGGCGCGGCCCATCGCCACACGCTGGCGCTGGCCGCCGGAGAGCTCGCGCGGGCGGCGCTTCAGCAGGCCATCCAGCTCAAGAATGCGCGCCGCTTCCTGCACTTTCTCGGCAATATGCGCTTTGCCCATGCCGCGAATTTTCAGCCCCCAGGCCATGTTCTCTTCCACGCTCATGTGCGGGTAGAGCGCATAGTTCTGGAACACCATCGCGATGCCGCGATCTTTCGGTTCCATCTCGGTCACGCGTTTGCGGTCAATCCAGATATCACCGCTGGTCACGCGTTCAAGCCCTGCCACCATGCGCAGCAGCGTCGACTTTCCGCAGCCCGACGGGCCGACCATCACAATAAATTCCCCGTCTGCCACGTCCAGCGTCAGCGGTTGAATGACCTGGGTTTTACCGTCCCAGCTTTTGGTTACTGCCTGTAGTTTTAAACCAGCCATTTTTATTTCTCACTGTCCACTAAACCACGCACAAAGGCACGCTGCATGGCTAAAACGATAACAACGGGGGGAATAAGGGTGAGCAGCATCGCCGCCATCACCTGGTTCCACTGCGTGGTGCCTTCACCGGTGGCGATCATCCCTTTGATGCCTGCCACGGCGGTGCCGAGGTTCACGTCGGTAATAATCAGCAGCGGCCAGAGGTACTGGTTCCAGCCATAGATAAAGGTGATCACGAACAGCGCCGCGAGGTTGGTTTTCGACAGCGGCAGCACGATGTCGCGGAAAAAGCGCATCGGCGAAGCGCCATCAATGCGCGCGGCTTCAATCAGCTCGTCCGGCAGGGTCATAAAAAACTGGCGGAACAGGAAGGTGGCGGTCGCCGAGGCCATCAGCGGCAGCGTCAGACCCGCGTAGCTGTCGAGCATCTTCAGGTTGGCAATCACCTCAACCGTCGGGAAGATACGCACTTCCACCGGCAGCATCAGGGTGATAAAGATCATCCAGAAGAACAGGTTACGCAGCGGAAAGCGGAACCAGACGATGGCGAAGGCCGAGAGCATCGACACCGCGATTTTGCCGACGGTAATGGCAAAGGCCATGATGAAGCTGTTGAGCATCATCAGCCAGAACGGCGCGCTGTTGACGCCCACGCCGTTGACCCAAATCGCCTTCATGTTCTCGAACAGATGGCCGCCGGGAATCAGCGTCATCGGCGTTTCAAACACCGCTTTGTTATCCAGCGTCGCTGCCGTAAAGGCAACGTACAGCGGGAACAGGATAACGATAATCCCGAGGATCAGCATGGTGTGGCTGAATATCGTCAGCCCGCGACGGTTCTCAATCATTGGTAGCGCACCTTACTTTCCACGTAGCGGAACTGCACCACGGTCAGGATGATAACGAGGAACATCAGCACCACCGACTGCGCCGCAGAGGCCGAGAGATCCAACCCGGCAAACCCTTCGCGGTAAATCTTATAAATCAGCGTGGTGGTGGCCTGTACCGGGCCGCCTGCGGTCGCGGCGTCGATCACCGGGAAGGTATCGAAGAAGGCGTACACTAAGTTGACCACCAGCAGGAAGAAGCTCACCGGCGCAATCAGCGGCAGCGCCAGCTTGAAGAAACGGCGAATTGGGCCTGCGCCGTCGATGGCAGCAGCCTCGACCAGCGAGCGCGGAATAGATTGCAGCGCGGCGAAGAAGAACAGGAAGTTGTAGCTTATCTGTTTCCACACCGAGGCGAAGACCACCAGGAACATGGCCTGACCGCTGTTCTGCGCGTGGTTCCAGTCGTAGCCGAACTCGCCGAGGAAATGGGTAATCAGCCCGCGTCCAGGGTTAAACAGGAAGATCCACAGTACGGCGGCTACGGCAGGCGCAACGGCGTAAGGCAGCAGCATCAGCGTCTGGTAAAGACGGCTGCCACGCACCACATAATCCACCAGCGCCGCGAAGAACAGCGAGACCAGCAGGCCGCTTATCGTCACCAGGCCGCTGAACTTGATAGTCGTCCAGAAAGAGTCGAGGTAGTAGCTGTCGTGGAACAGCGTGACGAAGTTGTCGAGGCCAACGAACTGGCTGGAAAGGCCAAACGGGTCAACGCTTTGCAGTGAGTACCACAGCGCTTCGCCAGCGGGCCAGATAAAGAAGATAACGGTGATAATCAGCTGCGGGGCGACCAATGCGTAAGGCAGCCAGCGCGATTTAAACACCGGACGGGATGATGACATGAAGGTTTTATTCCTGAGCAGTGCCGGATGGCGCTACGCTTATCCGGCCTACGCGTTGATGTAGGCCGGGTAAGGCGAAGCCGCCACCCGGCATTTCACATTAAGACTTGGTCGATTGCTCGAAGCGACGCAGCAGCTGATTCCCGCGCTCTACCGCAGAGTCCAGCGCCTGCTGAGGCGTTTTCTTACCGGTCCAGACGCTTTCCAGTTCTTCATCCACGATGGTACGAATCTGCGGCATGTTGCCCAGACGCAGACCTTTAGTGAACGGCAACGGTGGCTTGTTCAGCATCTGACGCGTGGCGATGTCGGCACCAGGGTTCTTGTCATAGAAGCCCTGCTGACGGGTCAGGTCATACGCGGCGGTAGTGATTGGCAGGTAGCCGGTTTTCTGGTGCCATTCGGCCGCAATTTCCGGCTTCGCCAGGAACTCGAGGAATTTCGCCACGCCGGTGTAGGTTTCTTTGTCTTTACCCTGCATCACCCACAGGCTTGCCCCGCCGATAATGGCGTTCTGCGGTGCGCCCTTCACGTCGGCATCGTAAGGCATCATGCCCACGCCGTAGTTGAATTTGGCGTACTGACGAATGTCGGCCAGCGAGCCGGAAGAGGCGGTGGTAATGGCGCAGTCACCGTTATAGAACTTCTCGGTGGACTCATCTTTACGGCCGAAGTAGCTGAAATCACCCTTCTTGTTCAGTTCTTCCAACAGCGCGATGTGTTTCACCTGCTCTGGCTTGTTGAACTCCAGTACCGCATCGGTACCGTCGAAGCCGTTGTTTTTGGTGGCAACCGGCAGGCCGTGCCAGGCGCTGAAGTTTTCAATCTGGATCCAGCCCTGCCAACCGCTGGCGTAGCCGCACTTCATACCGGCTGCTTTCAGCTTCGCGGTGTAGGCCGCCAGATCCTGCCAGGTTTTCGGCGGCTGGTTCGGGTCTAAACCGGCTTTCTTAAAGGCGTCTTTGTTGTAGTACAGCACCGGGGTGGAGCTGTTAAACGGCTGCGACAGCAGGTGCCCGGTTTTGGAGTCGGTGTAGTAACCGGAAACCGTCGGCACAAACTGAGATTCATCGAACTTGATACCGGCTTCGTCAAACACCTGATATACCGGCTTAATCGCTTTTGACGCCATCATGGTGGCGGTACCGACTTCATACACCTGCAAAATTGCCGGGGCGTTACCGGTACGGAACGCAGCAATGCCTGCACTCAGGCTCTGCTCGTAGTTGCCTTTGTACACCGGCTGAATTTTGTAATCCGGGTTGGCGGCGTTAAAGCGCTGCGCCAGAGAGTCAACCTCTTTACCCAGCTCACCTTCCATTGAATGCCAGAATGGAATAGTGGTCACCGCCATAGCCTGACCTGCGAATGCCAGACTCATTGCCAATCCTAAAGCTGTATGTCGTAACGATATCATCGGTTATCTCTCTTTTTGTGCCGGGATGCGCGATATCACGCGTTTTATGTTCGCGGGGGTAACATGACATGCTCGAATGACAGAAAAATAACTTTTTTATTACAAAAAAAGATAGTAAGGCGACAAAGGGATGGCAAGGCGGTGACGGTTCTAAGAAGGGAAAGTGGGAGCTATGACACGTATAGAGAAAGTACCGCCCCCGGGGTCGGCGCAAGCGCCTCGCCCGGGCTACGGGTTGCCCGCCGAAGTGCCTCCGGGGTTATCCACGCAAGCGGGAGGCTATTTGCTCCAGCGTCAACTGGCCCGCAGCAGCCTCAACCGTCATCGCCACATAATCCGGATTGGCCGCGAGCGTAATACCATTGCGCTTTAAAAACAGCAGCGTGATAAACAGCGCGGTGCGCTTATTACCATCATTGAAAATATGCCCCCGCGATATGGCCAGCAGATGCATTGCTGCCAGTAGCCACACGTCAGTCACACCCTCATATTCGATCCGGTTAAGCACCCGATACATTAACGCTTCCGCACGTCCGGGATCGGGCATGCCCACAACACCAGGCGTAACGCGGAGCAGCCTGTCATGAAACGCTATTATCTCTTCCGCTGAGATAATCTGAAGGTTCATTTATCCGCCAACTCCTCAATCTCGTTGCCGTGAATCGCCATGATGGCCGCAAATTCATCGTCGAGTCTGGCTGCCTGATAGCGCTCAAACTCTTCAGCGCTAATGATGACCGCAGGTTTATGCCCACGACGTGTGATGGTGACAGGTACGCCCGTCACAGCGCTCTCCAGCACTTCGGCTAGATTCTGTCGTGCCTCGCTATAGTTAATCGTACGCATAGAGACCTCCATAGTTGTACGTTTTAATTGTACAACATATATGTACAAAAAAAGAGCCATCAGGCTCTTTTAAATATCTTCGTGCTGAAAGTTCCCCCGGGATTGGCGCAAGCGCCTCGCCCGGGGTTGCAGGAAATTAACCGCCAAGGTACGCGCTGCGCACCGCTTCGTTCGCCAGCAGTGCATCACCGGTGTCTTCCAGCACCACGTGACCGTTTTCCAGTACGTAGCCGCGGTCGGCGAGCTTCAGCGCCTGGTTGGCGTTCTGCTCGACGAGGAAGATGGTCATGCCCTGCTTACGCAGCTGCTCGATGGTGTCGAAGATCTGCTGGATGATAATCGGAGCCAGACCCAGAGAAGGCTCATCAAGCAGCAGCAGACGCGGCTGGCTCATCAGCGCACGGCCAATTGCCAGCATCTGCTGTTCACCGCCGGACATGGTTCCCGCACGCTGGATGCGGCGCTCAAGCAGACGTGGGAACAGGTCGTACACCCACTTGATGCGCTCCTGGAACTGGTCGCGGTCGGCGAAAAAGCCGCCCATCGCCAGGTTCTCTTCCACCGTCATGCGCGAGAAGACGCGGCGCCCTTCCGGAACAATCGCGACCGCTTCACGCATGATTTTTGCCGTCTGCCAGTCGGTAATGTCTTTATCATCAAAGACAATGCGTCCGCTGGTGGCGCGCGGGTCGCCGCATAATGTGCCGAGCAGCGTGGTTTTCCCCGCGCCGTTGGCGCCAATCAGAGTAACGATTTCACCCTGATTAATATGCAGGCTGACGTCGTGCAGCGCCTGAATCTTGCCGTAGTGGGCGCTGACTTTATCAAACGATAACATCACTTTATCCATATTATGCCTCACCCAGATAAGCGCGGATCACGTCCGGGTTGTTGCGGATCTCTTCCGGCGTACCGTTCGCCAGCGGCGTACCCTGATTCACCACGTAGATGCGATCGGAAATGCCCATCACCAGCTTCATATCGTGCTCAATCAGCAGGATAGTGGTGTTGTGATGGTTACGCAGCTCGGCAATCAGCTCGTCCAGCTCTTTGGTCTCTTTCGGGTTAAGGCCTGCCGCCGGTTCGTCGAGCATCAGGATTTCCGGCTGCGTCACCATGCAGCGGGCAATCTCCAGACGACGCTGGTCGCCGTAGGCCAAGTTACTGGCCTGACGGTTGGCATGCTCTAACAGGCCGATACGCTCAAGCCAGGTGGCGGCGCGGTCCAGCGCTTCGCTCTGCGCGCGCTTGAACGATGGCGTTTTCAGCAGGCCGGAGAAGACCCCGGTCTTCAGCTGCTGGTGCTGTGCCACCAGCAGGTTTTCAATCACCGTCATTTCACGGAACAGACGCACGTGCTGGAAGGTACGCACCACGCCCATACGGGCAATCTGCTGGCCCGGCAGCCCTTCCAGGTGCTGGTCGCGCAGCATAATGGTGCCGCCGGTCGGCTTGTAGAAGCCGGTCAGGCAGTTAAAGACCGTGGTTTTCCCCGCGCCGTTCGGGCCAATCAGGGAGACGATTTCCTGAGGATGCAGCTCCAGCGCCACGTTGTTGACCGCCAGCAGGCCGCCAAAACGCATCATCAGGCCGTTAACGGATAATAATGGCTGACTCATGCCTGCTCTCCTTCTTTCGCTTTCCCGTTTTTCAACTTCATCTGTACACGGGTCATCGGCAGAAGCCCCTGCGGACGCCAGATCATCATCAGGACCATCAGGCCGCCGAGCATCAGCATGCTGTATTCGTTAAAGTCACGCATCAGCTCGCGCGAGACCACCAGCAGAATTGCCGCAAGGATCACCGCAAACTGCGAGCCCATCCCGCCCAGTACCACAATCGCCAGCACGAAGGCCGACTCGGCAAAGGTGAAGGATTCCGGGCTGACAAAGCCCTGGCGCGCGGCGAACAGCGTACCGGCAAAACCGGCGAACGCGGCGCTGATGGTAAAAGCGGTCAGCTTGATGCGCGTTGGGCTCAGGCCCAGCGAGCGACAGGCGATTTCGTCTTCACGCAGCGCTTCCCACGCGCGGCCCAGCGGCATACGCAGCAGGCGGTTGATGACGAACAGGCTCAGCACCACCAGCAGCAGCGCCACCAGATAAAGGAAGATAACGCGGTCAGACGGGTCGTACTTAACGTTAAAGAAGTTACTGAAGGTATCCCAGCCGCCTTCACGGGCGCTGCGGCTGAACTCCAGACCGAAGAAGGTCGGTTTCGGGATCTGGCTGATACCGTTCGGGCCACCGGTGATTTCGGTGTTGTTGAGCAGCAGGATACGGACAATTTCACCGAAGCCTAAAGTCACAATCGCCAGATAGTCACCGCGCAGACGCAGTACCGGGAAGCCGAGCAGGAAGCCCGCCGCCGCCGAGACCAGCCCGGCGATTGGCAGACATGTCCAGAAGCCGAGACCGTAATAATGGTTCAGCAACGCGAAGGTATAGGCGCCGATGGCATAGAAGCCGCCGTAGCCCAGTACCAGCAGGCCGGAAAGCCCCACCACCACGTTCAGGCCGAGGCCAAGGATGATGTAAATCATGGTCAGGGTGGCGATATCCACCGTACCGCGCGAGACCATAAACGGCCACGCCACGGCAATCACCAGCAGCGCCACCAGGAACAGTTTCTGCTTAACCGTCGAGCCATCAATAGCGGGCAGAATAAACTTCGGCCCAGAGACGCTTTTCAGCCCCTTCTGGAACAGCGGTCGCAGCATCTGGAAGAAAAACACCACCGCGGTGCCGATAAAGATCCACTGCCAGCGGATATCCGCCGCGCTGCCGACCACCAGTTTAGTGCCATCAAGCTGCAACTGAACGCCCATAAAGACGCCCGCCAGCACAAAGAACATGGCGGCAGAGAGCAGCGCCATCGCAAATTGCATCGGTTTCATACTTTCTCTACCTCCGGGCGGCCCAGGATGCCGGTCGGCATCACCAGCAGCACCACGATCAGCAGCGCGAACGACACAACGTCTTTATATTCGGTGCTCAGGTACGCTGAGGACAACGCTTCCGCAATGCCGAGGATAAGCCCGCCAATCATCGCCCCAGGAATACTACCGATACCGCCGAGTACCGCCGCGGTGAAGGCTTTCATCCCGGCCATAAAGCCGATGTACGGGTTGATAACGCCGTAGAACTGACCCAGCAGTACGCCCGCCACCGCCGCCATCGCTGCGCCGATGACAAACGTCAGGGCAATCACACGGTCGGTGTTAATGCCGAGCAGGCTCGCCATTTTCAGGTCTTCCGCGCAGGCACGGCAGGCGCGTCCCATGCGGGAGTAGCGGATAAACAGCGTCAGCGCCAGCATAGCAACGAAGGTTACAATCCAGATAACCAGCTGCATGGTGGTGATAGAGGCGGAGAAGTTTTCGCTGCTGCCGACAATCCACTGACCGTTAAACAGGCTCGGCAGCGCGATGTCGCGCGAACCTTCGGTCAGGCTGACGTAGTTTTGCAGGAAGATAGACATCCCGATGGCGGAAATGAGCGCAATCAGGCGCTTGGAGCTACGCACCGGACGGTAAGCCACCCGTTCAATACTCCAGCCGTAGGCGCTGGCAATCACAATCGCCCCGATGAAGCCGGCAGCGACCAGCAGCCAGCCGGTATCGATGCCCATCATCATCAGCGCGGCGATGATCATAAAGGAGACATAACTACCGATCATGTAAACCTCGCCGTGGGCGAAGTTGATCATGCCGATAATCCCGTACACCATGGTGTAACCGATGGCGATCAGTGCATAGGTGCTTCCCAGCGTTACGCCGTTAAACATCTGCTGCACAAAGTAGAGAACCTGCTCTGACATATATTAGCCTTTTGCTACCCCTGCGAATCTACGCCCGCCAGGGGGAAATGAAGGTTACTTCACCGCGGTGGATGAGCCGTCGGCATGCCACTGGAAGACCCCGAACTCAAATCCTTTCAGATCGCCTTTGTCATCCCAGCTCAGCGGCCCAATCACGGTTTTCGCACCGTTTGCTTTCAAGTCTTTAATCAGCGCCTGCGGGTCATCGCTACCGGTACGCTCCATGGCGGTCGCCAGAGACTGCACGGCGGCGTAGGTGATCCAGACGTATGGCCCGGTTGGATCTTTCTTCTGCGCTTTCAGGGCATCGACGATAGCGCTGTTTGTCGGATCCTGGTCATAGCGTTTTGGCATGGTCACCAGCATGCCCTCCGCCGCGTTACCCGCGATGTTCGACAGCGAAGCGTTGCCCACACCTTCTGGACCCATAAACTGGGTTTTCAGGCCTACCGCACGCGCCTGGCGCAGCATCTGTCCCATTTCCGGGTAGTAGCCACCGTAGTAAACGAAGTCGATATTCTCTTTTTGCAGACGCGCAATCAGCGCGGAGAAGTCTTTTTCACCGGCAGTAATCCCGTCGAAGAAGACGATATTGGCTTTCCCGGCCTTCAGACCTTCCTGTACGGAACGCGCCAGACCTTCACCGTACTGCTGCTTGTCGTGAATAATGGCGATGCGCTGCGGCTTCACTTTATTCAGGATGTAGTTGGCGGCGGTTGGGCCCTGGGAGGAGTCCAGGCCAGCGGTACGCATGATGTAGTGGTAGCCACGCTGGGTCAGCTCTGGGTTGGTCGCGCCCGGAGAGATCATCAGAATGCCTTCATCTTCATAGATGTCAGAAGCCGGCTGCGTGGAGGAAGAGCAGAGGTGGCCAATCACATATTTAATGCCGTCGTTGACGATTTTGTTGGCAACCGCCACCGCTTGTTTCGGGTCACAGGCGTCGTCGTACTCAACGCCCACCAGTTTGTCGCCTTTGATGCCGCCCTTGGCGTTGATGTCTTTAATGGCCTGACGCGCGCCGTTGAACTCCATATCGCCCCACTGCGCGACTGGACCAGACATGGCGCCGACGACGGCAACCTTAATATCCTCAGCCATCGCCGCGTGTGACATAGCCAGCGCGATCATCCCTGCGATTACTGTTTTTGTATTCCTTTTCATACTTCGGGATCCCCATTCGTGATGTCGTGTTTACACGTCGTGGCGTGTATATATTTTGTTGTTTGATGGTTAAAAAGCATTCTGTACTTTTAATATACAACGCTACTTTTGCCATTATCTTTAATGGGTTAGCGCAGCTTTTTAGCGAAATACAGACTAAATTCTCTATTTTTCAGTCTATTAAGAAAAGATAATATTCTGATTTTTGCCATAGATAAACAAAAAAAGCCCGAGCAACAGCATAAAATAACGACACAATAAGCCGAATAAAATGCTAGTTTTTAGGTTAAAACTCTGAGTATTTTTCGATCCATGATGTTTCAAACTGTCTGCATAGATAACGAAAAATTAATCCCCTACTGAACAAGCCAAAAAAGAGAAAGCTTCCGACAGAATAAATTGAGTACACTGACCCCCATTTTCGAGATTTGAGCAAACTGCCCATGAAGCTGACCATCATTCGTTTAGAAACCCTGAGCGACCAGGACCACATCTGCCTCGGTAAAATCTGGCCTGCACAATCCCCCAACGAGCAGCACCTTGATGAGACTCACCGCCTGTACGCCGCCCGTTTTAACGAGCGCCTGCTGGCAGCGGTAGAAGTCACACTGGGCAATGACCAGGGCGTGCTTAACGGTTTGTGCGTACGCGAAGTTACCCGCCGCCGCGGCGTGGGGCTGTATCTGGTTGAAGAAGTGATGCGCGATAACCCACAGATCAGCCGCTGGACGTTGAGCAAAGCAGGCGTGGAAGAGAGCCTGGAAATGGCCGCATTTGCCAAAGCGCTGGGCTTTACGATGCATGCAGAGGGCTGGGTTCGAGGGTAGTGCCGATCCCGGCGTCGGCTAACGCCTCGGCCGGGCTACCGTAATGTAGCCAGGCCGAGCGTAGCGACGCCGGGGTAGCATCGAACGAATTACTTCGCGTCGGTCGCCGTACCGTTAGCGTGCCAGTTAAAGATGCCGAATTCGAAGCCTTTCAGGTCACCTTTCTCATCCCACGACAGCGGACCCATGACGGTATCCACGGTGTTGGCTTTCAGGTATTTGGCAATCTCAGCCGGATCGTCAGAGTGGTTCAGGCCCGCCTGCAGGGACTGCAGCGCAGCGTAAGTGGTCCATACGAACGCGCCGCTTGGATCCTGTTTCTTCGCCTTGATAGCATCTACGATTGGTTTGTTCGCTGGAACCTGGTCGTAGTTCTTAGGTTTCGTCACCAACAGACCTTCCGCAGAATCACCCGCGATGTTGGACAGCGACACGTTTGCCACGCCTTCCGGCCCCATGAACTGGGTTTTCAGGCCAGCAGCACGCGCCTGACGCAGGATCTGGCCCATCTCAGGGTGGTAACCACCGAAGTAAACAAAGTCGATGTTCTCTTTCTTCAGGCGCGCAACCAGCGTGGAGAAGTCTTTCTCACCAGCAGTGATACCGTCGAAGAAGACCACGTTCGCGCCGCCTTTCTTCAGACCATCCTGTACCGCGCGTGCCAGACCTTCACCGTACTGCTGCTTATCGTGAACAACGGCGATGCGCTGTGGCTTCACTTTCTCGAGAATGTATTTCGCCGCGGTTGGGCCCTGGTCGGAGTCCAGACCGGTAGTACGCAAAATCAGCTTGTAGCCACGCGCCGTCAGTTCCGGTGCGGTCGCCGCTGGGGTGATCATCAGAATGCCTTCGTCTTCATAGATATCAGACGCTGGCTGCGTGGAGGAGGAGCAGAGGTGACCAATGACGTATTTGATCCCGTCGTTCACCACTTTGTTCGCTACCGCAACCGCTTGTTTCGGGTCACAGGCATCATCATATTTTACGATTTCCAGCTTATTGCCTTTGATACCGCCCTTGGCGTTAATGTCGGCAACCGCCTGAGTCGCACCGCTGAACTCCTGGTCACCGTACTGCGCAACCGGGCCGGACATCGCGCCAACAACAGCAACTTTAATATTTTCTGCTAATGCCATATTGCTGAATGCCAGTGCAATACATCCTGCCAGTAACGCTTTACCCTTCATTTTCATCCTGAGGTTCCCCATTGTTATGGTTATTGCATTTGTTGTGATGTTGTTATTTAGCACATTATTCTTATATCAGACACATGGTAAGTATAAGATATTAATATTAAGGGACGCTGCCTGTGCTTTTGCAGCATACTCTGCTAAAACATACCCCATTTTTATGAATTTGAAACGTTAATTTTGACGGATTTGTAACGCAAAAATGACAAAAAAAAGCCACTCATCGGAGTGGCTTGGGAGT